>DAHVVW010000118.1 GCA_027357125.1 Clostridiales bacterium | reverse complement strand
GCGCCGGGATGACTTTTGTCGCCGGGATACGGGGGACGGTTGCCGCAGTTGCGCTGCTTACCGGCATTAACCTTTTCGTGCACGAGGGGCCGGATTTTTGGCGCTGGGAACTACCCCTGCTCCTGGGGGCATTTCTTGGAATTCTGGTTTTAATTTTGCTCAGCCGAAAAGCCAATAGGAGCAATATTGTAAGCGGCTTTGTCGGAGGTATAGTCAGTTTGGTTGTTTTTGCTGCTTTTATCACTCCGATAGTTGCAGTTCTGATCTGGGTGCTTATTTTTGGAACAGGTCTTATTCCTGCGCAAAATAGAAAGCAAGTATTATGGGGTTTGGCACCCTCTGTGTGGCGTCTTCTTCTTAGCGCAGCTTTAATTGTATATGGTAATTTTCTTACTTTCTAAACACCTGGCCTAAGAATAAGTTCTGACTTGCACTATCGTTGCATATTTGGTATCTTATACATAGAATAGAATGTGTCAGGCTGAAACGGCTGGGCCCTACTGCCGGGCAGCGGAGCGGATCCGTGGGACTTCCTTTGTTAGTTGGAAGTTCTTTTTTTACGTTAAAATCCAGGTTTTTATGCAAAAACGTTTTTAGTGCTGGCAAAATGCAGATAGGAGTGTCTAAGATGGAGGAGAAGGCCCGAGTCGCTTCAATGTCGGTTATTTCGAACGCATTTTTAACAGTCGGCAAAGTGACCATCGGCTTCACCAGCGGTTCGGTTAGCATACTTTCTGAAGGTATACATTCCGGGATCGACCTGTTCGCGGCCCTAATTGCTTTTTTCGCGGTGCGCGAATCCGGCAAACCGGCTGATGACAGGCACGCTTACGGACACGGCAAGATCGAAAATGTATCAGGAACAGTGGAAGCGTTGCTGATATTTGTGGCGGCTACTTGGATTATGGTGGAGGCTATCCATAAAATAACGAACGGAGTTCAGGTGGAAAGTGTCGGCTGGGGTCTCGTGATTATGGGAATTTCCGCTGTGTTAAACTTAATTGTTTCTACTATGCTGATGCGGGTGGCGAAAAAGACGGATTCAGTTGCCTTGGAAGCGGACAGCATGCACTTGCGCACTGATGTGTACACGTCAGCGGGAGTTTTTGTGGGGCTCATCCTTATACAGGTCACAGGCTGGAGCATTTTTGACCCCGTGGTTGCGATTGTGGTTGCGTTGCTGATTATTAAGACTGCGGTTAATCTGACACGGGAAGCATTCATGCCACTTGTTGATACGAGCCTGCCTGCGGCGGAAACGGAAATTATAACTTCTATTATTAATAAACATGAGCATGAATTTGTGGAGTTTCATAAGCTGCGCACGCGAAAAGCCGGGGCTGAACGCCATATTGATCTCCACTTGGTTGTGCCAAAAGATAATTCGGTAGCCCAAGTTCACGACCTGTGCAACCGCATTGAACGGGAGATCAAGGAGGAGTTGCACGAAGCGCATGTCCTGATTCATTCCGAACCGTGCACTGACCGTCAAACATCGTGCGCCCAGTGTGAAGGGATGAAACGCAAATGCGACGGAACTTACGGCTGTGAAGATCCCGTTCACCGCAGCAGCCGCAATAATTAAGCAAAGGAACAAGCGGTGATTAGCCAGTGACGAACAAAGGGGGTTTGGGAATTTGTACATCTTAATGCTTTCCTTAATATTTGCGCTTCTGGTGGCGATTTTTGCCGTCCAGAACGCAGCGCCTGTGCCTATCAACATATTCTGGGCGGTCAAAGAGGTGCCGTTGGTCTTAGTGATTTTTGCTTCAGCAGTAGCTGGAGCTTTGATCGTTTTTTTGCTCGCCCTTGGGCGTGAATTTAAGCGTAGAAAAGCCGTGGGAAAAGAAAAAGTTAGTGGGGAAGTGGTGAAGGGATCTTCGTTAGATGCCGGTAGCGAAGCCGCCGAGAGCGCTAAAGATACAGCGGGCAACAGGGAGTAGCAAATGTTGCTGTCCCTTACCTCTTTGCCTTATAATTAATAGGTCTGGAGGAAATGAAGTTGCGCAAAATTTGGAGAATTTCCCGTTCTGACAGATCTATTGCCCAGGAACTTGCCGATACTCTCGGAATTTCTTCCGTTCTGGCTGATATCCTAGCAAAGCGCGGGGTAAATACTCCCCGGGAGGCGGTTTCTTTCTTGAAGCCAAGCCTATTGAGCCTGTCTTCTCCTTTTTTGTTCAAAGATATGCGGAAAGCCGTCGGGCGTTTGTCTTGGGCGCGTGAGCGCGGGGAGAAGGTGCTTGTCTACGGAGATTATGATGTGGACGGGGTTACGAGTACGGCATTAGTTTATAAAACCCTGATCGACTTGGGCTTCAAGGCTGTCACCTACATCCCCAGCAGGCAGGATGAAGGGTACGGGCTTAATAAGGAGGCCATTGGCCGGGCTGTGCAGGCAGAAGTTAAAGTGTTGGTAACGGTGGACTGCGGGATTACGGCCACTGAAGAAATTGAATTTGCCGCTGCTCACGGAATTGATGTAATAATCACGGACCACCACGAGCCGCCTGAGATTCTGCCTGCAGCGCTGGCTGTGCTCAATCCTAAATGCGATCCCAACTACCCTTTCCTTGAGTTGGCAGGAGTGGGTGTAGCTTTCAAGCTGGTACAGGCTTTGCTTGAGGAATCAGGCAAACCCGGTGCGGAGAGAGAACTTTTGGATTTGGTGGCTTTGGGTACGATTGCTGATGTTGTACCCCTGGTGGGCGAGAACCGGGTCCTGGTTAAACATGGCCTTAAGCAAATGCAGGAATCCCCGCACTTAGGGCTCGAGGTTTTGCTGGCGGAATGCGGGCTCAAAGGCAAGGAGTTAAAAGCGGGGCAGATCGCTTTTATGGTAGCGCCCCGGATTAACGCGGCCGGCCGCCTTGACAGCGCCCGCAAAGGGCTGGAGCTGCTGCTCACCGGGAAAGAGGAACGGGCTTTGGAACTGGCCCGGGAGCTTACCCAAGAGAACCTGGCGCGCCAGCGCCTTGAACAGGAGATTTTGGCCCAAGCCATCGAGCAGATAGAACAAAGCCCGCTGCCTTGTGTCATTGTGGTGTCCGGTCAAGGCTGGCATCACGGAGTGATAGGAATCGTGGCTTCCCGTTTGGTTGAACGTTACTACCGACCGGTGTTTATCATGGGAGAAGAAGGAGAGGAAGCCAAGGGATCAGCCAGGGGGATTCCAGGCTACCATGTGCTAGAGGAACTGAGGGCGCAAGCTCAGCTGCTACATAAATTCGGCGGCCACCAGCAGGCTGCCGGTTTTGCGCTGGCTGTCGGTGATATTGGGCGTTTGCGCGCAGAGCTGAATGAGCAGGCCACAGCATTACCGGAGGAGGTTTTTCAAGAAGTGCTGACCATAGACTGTGTGGTTGAGCCTGCAGTGCTTACTGTCGGCCTGGAACAGGATTTGGAGCAGCTGGCGCCCTATGGATTTGGTAATCCTTCCCCTGTTTTAGCGGTGCAAAGGATGCCTGTGTACCGGATTGATACGGTGGGCCAGGAAGGGAAGCACTTGAAGCTCTATCTGGGTGAAGCAGGGAATCTGGGGGGGATTGTTTTTCGCCAGGGCAGCCGCTTAAGAGAATTAGCGGACAAGCCTGCCGTGGATCTAGCTTTTAATCTGGAATTAAACTCGTATCAGGGACATGAAAAAGTTCAGGTAGTCGTTAAGGATATCGAGGAAAGCGCGCTTTGGCAAAAGGAGTCCCCTGAACTTGATAGATTGCCTAGGCAGGCTGGTGAGTTGGCTGCCAGAGAGATTGCAGCGGGGCTTGAAGAGGATGCGATGCGCAAGCGCTGCGCTTACCGAGAGCGGGAGGAACTGGCTCGGTTTTATCGTTCGCTCCAAGCTGCAGCCAAAGTTGAAAACCCCTTTATCTGGGATGTTCAGGAGGAGCAGCGGGAAGCACTGCAGATTTTCGAAGAATTAGGGTTTGTGCGCTGTGTGGGCGGGAGCACCCGGGTTATGCTTGAATTAGTGGCGGTACAGGGCAAACTCTCTTTGGAATCTTCCTTGTGCTATCTTAGTGGCAAAAGGTGCTAACCATTTTTTTAGGGAAGGACGGGAAGAGAATGGACTTAAAAGAGCACATTCGCGTAATCGAGGATTTCCCCAAGCCTGGAATCTCTTTCAAAGACATTACTACCCTGCTCAAAGACGGGAAAGCTTTTCAAACGGCTATTGATGAGCTGATCACAGTGCTTAAACCGTGGCAACCCGATATTATTATCGGCCCGGAAGCCAGGGGATTTTTGTTCGGGGCTCCGGTAGCTTACGCTCTCGGCCTGGGTTTCGTGCCTGTGCGCAAGCCCGGTAAACTTCCCGCTGCGACTGTCAGCCAAACGTATGACCTGGAATATGGGGTTGACACTTTGGAAGTGCATGCTGATGCGCTCGGGCCCGGGCAGAGGGTTGTTATTGTGGATGACTTGCTGGCTACCGGTGGCACCACGCTAGCGACAGCGAAATTAGTGGAGAAGACGGGCGCTCAGGTGGTAGGGATGGCTTACCTTATTGAACTGTCTTTTTTGGAAGGAAGAGACAAGCTTAAGGAGTATTCGGTGTTTTCCTTGGTTCAGTATTAGGGCCGACGCTGCTATTGTATTTTTGGAATCATATTTACCGCACATAGTAGAGAGGAGTTACTGTATGTCTCTGGAGGAGTTGATGGCGAAACTGCCCCAAAACCTTCCTGCGTCACATCTCAATATCATCACCAAGGCCTACAAATTTGCTGAGAAGGCGCATTGGGGGCAACATCGCATCTCTGGGGAGAATTATATTCAACATCCTCTCGAGGTTGCGATGATACTGGCGGGGTTTGAACTTGATGAGAGTACGATCGCGGCGGCGCTCTTGCATGATGTGGTCGAAGACACAGCCTATTCCTTGGCTGATGTCGAGCGGGAATTTGGTTCGGAAGTTGCGATGCTGGTGGACGGGGTTACCAAACTCGGTCGGATTGAGTATAAGAGTAAAGTAGAGCTCCAGGTTGAGAATCTGCGCAAGATGTTCTTGGCAATGGCCAAAGACATCAGGGTTATACTCATCAAACTAGCGGACAGGCTGCATAATATGCGGACTTTGAAATTCCATTCTCCACAAAAACAACGGGAAATTGCCCAGGAAACCTTGGAGATTTTTGCCCCACTGGCTAACCGTTTGGGAATTTTTCGCTTTAAGTGGGAACTTGAGGATTTGGCCTTCCGTTACATCAAGCCACAGGAGTATTACGATTTAGTTGAGGGGATCGCGCTGAAAAGGCGGGAGCGGGAAGCGCAAATCAATGAGGTGATTGAACAACTGCGTTCGCGCCTTGATGAAGTGGGGATTAACGCCGACATTTCCGGAAGACCGAAACATTTCTACAGCATTTATCGCAAAATGGATACGCAAGATAAAGAATTGAATGAGATTTATGATTTAACCGCTGTCAGAGTGATCGTGGACTCTGTCAATGACTGCTATGGGGCCTTAGGGATCATTCATACTTTGTGGAAGCCGATTCCCGGTCGTTTCAAGGATTATATCGCCATGCCCAAGCCCAATATGTATCAGTCTTTGCACACTACTTTAATCGGGGCGCATGGGGAGCCGTTTGAGATTCAAATCCGCACCTGGGAGATGCACCGCACGGCTGAATACGGGATTGCTGCCCATTGGAAATATAAAGAAGGGGGCAAATCTCCCGCCGGAAATTTTGATCAGAAGCTCTCATGGCTGCGTCAGCTCTTGGAATGGCAGTATGATTCCCGTGATGCCGGGGAATTCATGGAGTCTCTGAAAATAGATTTATTTGCGGATACGGTTTTTGTTTTCACCCCCAAAGGGGATGTGGTGGAGCTTCCTGCTGAATCCTGCCCCATCGACTTTGCCTACCGGGTGCACACGGATGTCGGGCACCGCTGTATCGGAGCTAAGATTAACGGCCGCATTGTGCCGTTAGATACCAAACTCCACAACGGGGATATTGTTGAAGTCTTAACGTCCAAACAGGCTGCCGGGCCGAGCAGGGACTGGATGTCTTTTGTGAAGACTTCCCAGGCAAAAAACCGGATTAGAGCCTGGTTTAAGAAGGAGCAGCGCGAAGATAATATCAACCGCGGCCGCGAAAGCTTGGAGCGGGAAGTAAAGAAGCTGGGACTAGAACCGGTGGGGGTGCTCAAACCAGAATACCTGTCTGAACTGGCCAAGAACAATAATTATACGACAGTTGAAGATCTGTATTCCGCGATTGGGGATGGCACCCTTAGTGCCAACAGGGTCTTAGGGCGCTTAAAAGACGAGGTTACGAAGGAAGTACGCGAAAAACAACAGCTGGCTGCTCTGCAACAAGGAGATGGCAAGAATTTAAGTTCATATGGCAAAGCCTCTCACGGTGTGCGCGTTAAAGGGGTTGACAATGTCCTGGTGCGCTTTTCCCGCTGCTGCAACCCCTTGCCCGGGGATGAAATTGTCGGGTATATAACCAGGGGGAGAGGAGTATCTATTCACCGCAGCGATTGCGACAATGTCCAGTCTCATATTGAAGAGGAACATCACCGTTTGGTCGAAGTCATGTGGGATGAACAGACTCAGGCTGCTTACCCGGTCGATGTTCAGATTCTCGGTCTGGACCGGGCCCGCTTGGTGACGGATGTGATTAATGCAGTGATGGATACGCGCACCTGTATTTTAGGGATAACTGCGCGCGTGGGTAAAGATAAGGCGGCTTATATCCAACTAAGCATAGAAATAAGCAATCTCGACCACCTTAATCATGTCCTGCAGA
>DAHVVW010000117.1 GCA_027357125.1 Clostridiales bacterium | reverse complement strand
AACCCAGGCAATTCCCCTGTCATAAATTTCCTGAAGTTGTTCTTTAGTCACATAATACCCGTGTTCAATTGAGTCCAATCCCGCTTGAATGGCTACGGAAATCCCGTCTGTGCCGCTAACATGACCCATCACCTTAAATCCGCGCTCATGAGCATCCCGTACGAGTTGTCGCAGTTCTGTGACAGACCATTGAACTGGGCCAACGACTCCATAACGATGGAAACTTATGAGTCCTGTAACAATAACTTTGAGTTGGTCAAGACCTTTCTCGAAAAAAAGATCTTTATTTTCTTCCCACTCTTTCAAGTTGTTAACACCCTGGCCGAGAAAACGGCCATAATGCCCAGTCCGATAAACCGCCTCACGCACAGACAGTATTTCCGGTCCCAGCCATTCTGAGGCGTTTATCTTCTCCTTGGCCCTCCATGCATAACCCGGAAGATCTCCCCCGTCCCTGATCCCGACAACTCCTAATTCCAGGTAATGTTTCAGAAATTGTCTAATGATCTGTTCCATTTCCGTTTGTTCAGGCCAACGATCAAAACACCGTTGAAAGTCAATACCATCGAGAGCTAAATGCACATGGGCATCCAGCCAGCCCGGTCCTAAATAATAATCATGCCAGGGGAAAAACTCTTCTTCCCGAAAATTATCGTCCCACAACCCCAAGGCAGAGACTTTTCCGTTCTGCCATTTAACAAAAGAAGGTTTGCATACGAGTGTTTCTTCCGGGTTCCAATAGCCGGCAATTTTTGCTGCACCTGACTGCGGAATTTCCCAAATTTCTTCCCGCGAGCTACAGGAAATATACATTTCCTTCTCCTCCACCCCAAAACGCTCTAATCCGCCAATTGGCGCAAATAACGATAACAAGCAGCTGCAGCACTGGTCAATTTCTTGTGGCGCTGTGTGAGCAGGTAAAAACCTCGTTCAATAGTTAGCTCTTCGACTTCAGATACCTTTAATCCTTCTTTTCCATACGGTTCGAGCGCGAATCGTGAGAGAAAGGAATACCCGAATCCTGAGCGGATTGCATTTTTAACGGCTTCCGTACTCCCCGCTTCCAGACTGACTAGCAAATCATCCAAACGCACCTCCTGATTTTCCAAAGCTGTTTCTAAAGCCCTGCGGTGCCCTGAACCATGCTCCCGAATAATCATTGGATAAGACTTCAGGTTCTCGATGCGAACTGTCTCCATGCCAGCCAATGGATGATCGGAGGACAGCACCAGCTTTAATTCATCCCGTAGCCAAAACTCAGAGCTCAGCTTGTCCGTGTCATAAACCGAACCCACGATTGCAAAATCCAGTTCCTGGAGCATCAGTTTCTCAGATATCTCAAGGCTGTCACTTACTGTGATCTTAAAACGAACCTTCGGGAATTCCTTTTGAAAGTGGGCAAGTTTCAAGGGAAGTAAGTATTCTCCCGGAATGTGGGAAGCTCCGATATGGACCCGGCCACTAATCTCTCCCGCGAGCGCATCCAGTTCCCGGCGCAGATCGTCCCATTCTTCGAGCAAACTCTTAGCATGCACAAACACACACTCTCCCTGGGGAGTCAACATAAGCCCTTTACCCCGCCGCACCACAAGCTTCGAGCCAACTTTGTCCTCCAAGACCCGCATTTGATTTGAGATTGCTGGCTGGCTTACTCCGAGCTTACGGGCAACCGTAGTAAAACTTTGTTCTTCCACTACCTGAACAAACAAACGCATTAAATCTAGCATAGTCCACCTCTGACAGCATTTGACTTATATTCGAAAAAGTAATAAACTCAGCTTATTGAAATAATATATCAATAAGAATTTTGTCCAAGATTTGTTCACCCAAGGAGGTATATCACAAGTGCACAAACCTCTGTTTCCCCTTAGTATTTTGCTTATAGTTTTTAGTTTGATAATTTCCGGGTGTGGAGCTTCCCCTGCCTTATCCACCCAGCCCGTTGTCACGACCAGCATCTCACCGCTGGCGGACATTATCCGCCAAGTGGCCGGGGACAAAGTTGAAGTTGTGAACTTAGTTCCCGCCGGAAGTGATCCACATGAATATGAACCCAGACCTGAAGATGTACGCCACCTGGCAGAGTCTAAACTCTTTTTCGCCAACGGTGTAGGCGAGGAACTCTATCTGGAAAAACTCATCTCAAATGCGGGCAACAAAGAACTTACAACCATTGTGCTCTCAGACGGGCTAACCATCTTAGGCCGCGAACAAAACAGCGTTGGTAATCCTCATCTGTGGCTGGACGTAAACAACACCATAGCTTACGTCGAAAAAATTCAGTCCGCCTTAAGTGCAGCCTTTCCCGCTGACACACAGTATTTTGAGCAAAATTCTGCCCATTACCTGCAGGAACTAAAAGATCTCGATGCCTGGATCAACTCTCAGATCTCGTCTATTCCTCCGGAACATCGAAAGATTGTCGTATTTCACGATGCCTGGGCTTACTTTGCCAAGCGCTATGACTTAACCTTAGTCGAACCGCTGCTCCACAGCGGTACAGCGGAACCTTCCGCTCAGGATTTAGCGAAAATGCTTACTTTTATTAAAGAACAACAAGTGCGGGCTGTTTTTAGCGAGGCCGGTTTTAACCCCAAACTCGTGCAGCAATTAGCTCATGACACCGGAATCAAATTTGCCCAAGATCTCTATGACGATACTCTGGGCAATACCCCGGAGACGAATTCTTATATCGGGATGATGAAGAAAAATACCAGCAAGATGGTGGAGGTTTTGCGTTAGTGTCATACGCGATTGAATTTCAGGATTTTTCCCTCGCTTACGGAACTCTGTCCGTGCTCGAAAATATAAATTTAGGGATACCAGCCGGAGCTTGTATTGCCATAATCGGACCTAATGGGTCAGGCAAAACTTCCCTCTTAAAGAGCATTGTGGGACTAAACCGGCCTAATACAGGTACAATACAGGTCCAGGGCCATCCTCCTACACGGACTTGGCGCCGCCGTCATCAAGTGGGATATGTGCCGCAAATTAAGTCGATAGATAAGAACTTCCCTATTTCCGTCTATGAAGTTGTGATGCTCGGGCGCACTGCCCACATAGGCTACCTGCGTTTTCCCAAGAAAGAAGACCGGCTCATTGTCGAAGACAGTTTGAGAAGGGTTAATATGCTTCATCTGGCTGACCGGCCAATCGGACACTTGTCCGGCGGCCAGCAGCAGCGGGTTTTTATCGCCAGAGCGTTAGCTCAGGAATCAAAAATTCTCCTCATGGACGAACCAGCATCCGGTCTGGATATCCCGACCCAGCAGAGCATCTATGAGCTCCTCGAAGAGCTTCACGGCGGTGGGGTTACCACCGTCACCACGACCCATGATCTTTTAGCCCTGGAATTTCATCATTTCGATCAAGTTCTCTGCCTTAACCGCCGTGTGATTGCCTTCGGACCGCCTGAGAAAGTCCTGATTCCGCAGATTCTCTCCCAGACATTCTCAGGGTTGCCTTGGCCTGTGCACCTTTCCTCTGCGCATTAACATTCTCTTTGAGTTAAAATTAAGGGGGAGCAGCCTTGCATTATCTACTTGACCCACTCCAGTTTTCGTTTATGCAGAGAGCTTTAATAGGCACAATTTTCATAGGTATTCTGACGGCGGTAATAGGAACTTTTGTGATTCTACGCCGTTTGTCCTTTATCGGAGAAGGCCTGGCTCACGGGTCACTGGCTGGTCTGGCCCTGGGGTATTTATTCCACTGGGATCTCTATATCAGCGGTAACATTTATGCCATATCCCTGGCTCTCTTTATCGGACTTCTTCATGAGAAAGCCAAGGTAACTTTAGACACTGCCATCGGCATTTTATTTTCAACCTCAATGGCCTTGGGCATTGCAATCATCAGCACGATGAAGGTCTATACCACCAATCTGACTGATTATCTTTTCGGATCAGTGCTTGCGATAACCCGTTTTGACCTGGCTATCATCATCGGAGCTACGGTCTTGATTCTTCTAGTCTTAGCACTTTTTTATAAAGAATTTATCTTTTATGCCTTTGATACAGAAATGGCGGAAGTCACAGGTCTTCCCCGCTCCAAACTTCACTTCGCGATGCTCATTATGATCGCGATCACGGTTGTGATCGCGGCACAGACCGTCGGAGTTATTCTGGTCACCGCTCTCCTCGTGATCCCGGCAGCGTCAGGCTATCAATGGACTAATTCCCTTAAATACCTCCTAGTGCTGTCCGTGATTTTTGGGCTCACCAGTTCGGTAGTCGGCCTATATCTGTCATACTACCTCAACATCGCCTCCGGTGCGAGCATCGCCCTAACTGCAGCCTCAATCTTCCTGCTCAGCTTTCTGTTCGCCCCCGGGCGGCGGGGACTCAAACGCAGCCTGGGGCTATAAGGCGCGACAAAGGATCAAAATATGCAAGTTGCAATTACCAAAGGCAGCGTAAAGACAATCGAAGGAGCTTCAGCATGACTTATGAAGAAGTAACCCAAAGTATACAAAAAAGCGGGTATCGGCTTACAACAGCCCGCAAATCCGTAGTAAATGTTTTATGTACGAATATTACCTACCTCGGAGCTTATGATATTCACCACATCCTCGAACAACAGGATATTCACATTGGGATTACTTCTATATACCGAGTTCTGGATCTCTTATCTTCTTTAGACTTATTAGCAAGAGAGGAATTTGGGAGCGGAGGAGAAAGGTTCCGCCTCTACCGGGAACAAGACTCTCATGCACACCAATTGGTGTGCTCACATTGCGGCAAAACAGAGGAACTCTCGAACTGCCCTGTCTCCACTGCCCTGGCTAAGCTTGAATCCCAGAGCGGCTACCAGATTCAGGCACATTGGTTACGGATTTTCGGCCTTTGCCCTCAGTGCCAACGGCACCGTACTTAAAAAGGCGTCCATTTTCTCTTTGAGCCTTACTCTATGTTCGCTTTGCCCCGCTTGACACTATATACATAAATCACTGCCACCACTAACGCCATAATAATACCGCCCTTGGTCAAATAGCGGTGCAGGATAAACGTGATTTTAGGCCAGTGCTCTCCGAGCATGCGACCGAGGGTGATAAAAGTGGCAGACCACAGGAGTGCCCCCAGAGCTGCCAAGATTGCATAGCGATGATAAGCTAATTCGCTCATCCCGGAAAAATACGCCGTAAAGTGCCGAAAGCCGGGGAAAAAGTAACCTATTACAATAAGACGGTCGCCAAAACGCTGAAACCAATGCTCAGCACGGGCGATCCTTTTTTCATTTAAATGGAGAAAAGGGGCCACTTTATGTAAGAACGGTATGCCCAGCTTACGCCCTATCCAGTAACTTAGATTCATTCCCAGAAAACTGCCACAAGCGGCTATCACAATAGTCTTGCCATAGTGCATATGCCCCAGGGAAGTCTGAAACCCGCTGAAAGTCATCAGAAACTCATCCGGAACTGGAATCCCGATCATACCCAGAGATAGCAGGAAAAACAGTCCGTAATAGCCATAATTCTCCACTATATGGGTTACATAAATTTCGAGTGTGTGCATGCCCCTGCCTGCCTTCCGCATCCGATCTTAAGTAATCAACTCTTAAAAGGTAAGGGCTAGCGCCTGCGGTGTTTCCAGATCAAGAAGAGTATCCCAGACACTATTACCACTCCAATCAGGAGATCAAACCTGTGGAACAAAGGCTTAAGAGAATTCCAGTTCTCTCCCATTTTTTGTCCCACGACAATTAAAAACAGACACCAAGGCAAAGCACCGAGCACTGTGTAAAAAGCCATTTTCCAGGGATTCATTCTGGCAATCCCGGCGGGCAGGGAAATGAAAGTGCGCACCACGGGCAACAAGCGCCCGATAAAAACTGTGATCTCCCCATGCTTGGCAAACAAACGCTCAGTCATGGCCAGTTCTTTTTGATTAATAAAGAAATAGCGACCGTATTTCTGCACAAAAGGCCTGCCGCCCCACACCCCGACATAATAAGCTATCATCCCGCCAAAGAGGTTACCCAAAGTAGCAGCAACAGTTGCCGGCCCTAACTGAAAATCCCCGCGAAAAACCATATAACCGGTGAACGGAAGGATAATTTCACTGGGGAGAGGAATGGCGGCACTCTCAATAGCCATCGCTATAAAGACCCCGAAATATCCGAAGGAAGAGATAAGGTTAACCACAAACTGGCCCAACTGGGCAATAATTCCCTCCAAAATGAACCTCCTCTTTGTATACGATTATCATAGTGATTTTACCATACCAGGATTGTGTTGCCAAACCTAATCTTAGCAACATGAAATAAAAGCATCAGTCAAAGAAAAACAGGCTGGAACAAATAAGCAGGGGCGATTAAGCGCATATCCATAGGGACATTTTATGAACCGTGGGTATTGGGTGAGGCAGACAGCAGATCAAGCTGTCTGCCTTTGCCGTTGTTCGGCTATTTTCTCGGCTTCTTCTGCGAAAGCGCCGACGACGCCGATGTCGCGGTAGTGGATAACGATTTCCTGCTCCGCCGTCCTGGAGTATCGTTCTGCTCTCTCACCGACCTCAATCTTCTCGATGAATACGTTAAGCAGTTCACCGCTTAGCTCATTTATCTCGGTGTACCGTTTCGCCTTATCGATAAATCGGGTGACGTTGGAGATGGAGGCCTGCAGTTCTTCAATCCGTTCCGCAGTCTGAGGGATGCGTTCCTTCAGGCTTTTTTGTTCTGCGTTGTAATCTCCGGACAGCATTCTGAACTGCTCGTTGGTCACCTTACCAAGCACATTGTCCTCATATAACCGTTTGAACAAGGTGCTGAGCTCTGTGTCCCTCCGGCGCATTAATACCAGTTCTCTTTGGAGCCGTTCAATCTCACG
>DAHVVW010000116.1 GCA_027357125.1 Clostridiales bacterium | reverse complement strand
TGTACCTACTAGGAAGGAGAATTGTTTAATGAAATTGTTCAAGAAAAAGTTAACCCTAATCAGCGTTGTATCGGCGCTCGTCCTCGCACTCGCTCTTGGCGGCGTGGCCGGCTGCGGCAGCACGCAATCCGGAGACACAGGAGCGACTAAGAAAGGCCCGACCATTAAGATTTCTTCGAAAACATTTACCGAGGCTCAGCTTCTGGGGACTATGAGCCTGCAGTACCTGCAAAGCAAAGGGTATCCTGTAGAGAACAAAATGGGCCTGGGCGAGCTGGCAGTTATCCGTCCTGCGCTTGAATCCAAGCAAATTGATATGTACTGGGAGTACACCGGTACCGGAATTTTGGCGCTCATGAAGGCCGATCCTATTTTTGAGGAAAAAGCGGCCTATAAAGCTATCAAAGACTGGGATGCTAAAAATGGAATTGCTTGGCTTGACTATGCTCCTTTGAATGACACCTATGCTATCGTCACTCCTAAAGAAGTGGCTGACAAATACAACTTAAAAACCACTTCTGACTATGTCAACCTGCTTAAGAGCGGCACCCACCTTAAGTTTGTAAGCTTTGTGGAGTGGGACGAGAGGGCTGACGGACTCCCTGCTTTTGAAAAGACCTATGATTTCAAAATGCCTAAAGGAGATATCGTCGACGTAGCTATGGGCTTAAACTACGATACCCTGAAAAACAAAAAGGGCGACCTGGCTTTGGCCTTCACCACTGAGCCGCGCATCCTCACTGACAACTTGGTTGCGCTTAAAGACGACAAACAGGCCTTCCCGGTATACAATGCGGCTCCGGTTGTGAGACAAGAAATTCTCGATGCCTATCCTGATCTCGCTAAAGATCTGAAGGCTTTAAGTTCAGTGATTGACACCGCCACGATTACTGATCTCAACAAGCAAGTAGATGTGGACAAGAAATCTATCGAAGAAGTTTCCACTGCGTTCTTAAAGAGCAAAGGGCTCATTAAGTAATTCGTTTTGTATAAGCCAACATTGCCTTGCGTCCGCGTCGACGGGCGCAAGGCTTAGCACTCGCCTCGTCTGGTACAGAAAGGAAGGCTTTTTTTATGTCCAAAATAGAGCGCTTTGTTGAATTATTTGCTGTCCCGGAATTTGTTATCCCTTATTTATCTTACTTTGTATCGGAAAAAGATATTGACTTGGTCTTAACTTTGGACGGAGGTAAGTTGAGTGCCGCGGAAGTAGCGGCTAAGTTAGGAATTGAGCTTAAGCAGGCTGCGGAACTTCTCCAAGAAGCTTATCTGAAGAACCTTGCCAACCGCGAAGAACAAGATGGAGAGCTGCGCTATTTTGCTGCTGATTTCTATGACAAGCTCGATTACCAGTGCAAATTCGGAGAAAATTACCACGAGCTGGACAAAAGCATAAGGAATGCTTTGGACAGGTGGTGTTATGACGTATATAAAGAAGGGATGAAGCCCTATATTGCCCAACTGACGCGTGGGGAAGCGGTGGCGCGGGCTCCTGAGACTTTTGAGCTTCTTAGCAATTTGGATGAGTTAATGGACTCGGTGCACAAGATCAGTCTCGTTCCCTGCAACTGTCGGCGCCTGGCCGAGAACTGCGAGCGGCCGACCGAAACTTGCCTGGCTTTTGACGATGCGATCACAGACAGAACCCATGGCCGGGAAGTGAGTAAGGAAGAAGCCAAAGAAATCGTGAAGATGGCACATAAGAACGGGCTTATGCACCAGGTGAACAGCGATTGGCGGGAAAAAGGCCCATCCTGGATCTGCAACTGCTGTTCCTGTTGCTGCTATCCCCTCCGCTTGGCTCAGGAAGAAGGGAGCAAAGGAGTATTTCCCGTCATAAAATACGTGGCGGTGCGTGACCTGGAGCAGTGTACTCACTGTGGGATCTGTACGCGCACATGCCAGTTCAGTGCCTTTCACCGGACGGAGGAAGAGATTGTGGTCAAAGGCAAAACCTTACGCAAAGTAGGATTCGATCTGGAGCAATGCTACGGATGTGGTCTCTGTGCCGATAGTTGTCCCAGTCACGCCATTACGATGCAACAATTAAGTGCAAAAGATTGATGCAACGCCAAAAAAATATGCGCCAAAGAAATCTTGCGCCCAGCCTTGGGGCAACCTAAGGTGAGCATAAGTTTTTGGCGTGTCAGTGAGGTTTGGCAGGAGTGAAAGGCCTGTCCGCAAGCTACTTTCAGGGGTTTAGAGGGTTTGGCATGAATATTGCAAAAGTTTTATCAACACAAGCTCAACTTCCTTCCAATCTCTTTAATTAAAAACGTTCCATATATTAAAGCATGAGGAGGTCACAGGAGTAGATGACTAGATTTCGCTCCAATCAAACACACCAAGCTACACCTTTGCTGCGCTGGGTGACGGAAGACCAGCTGGAAGAAATTCATTTGGCGACCCTGGAGGTTTTAGAAAGGACCGGGGTTCAGGTTGATCACCCGGAAGCGCTTAAGCTCCTTAAAGCTGCGGGTTGTATTGTCAACGGCAATCGGGCCAGGATTCCCGGCTGGCTGGTCGAGGAAGCGATCAGGATGGCACCGCGCAAAATTGTGGTTGCCAACCGCAACAAAGAGCGTGTGATGCCTCTGGAAACAAACCGCACTTATTTCGGTACCGGCTCAGACCTGCCTTTTACCATAGACCTTGAAAGCGGGGAATACCGACGCTCCACCAAGAAAGACGTGGAACTGGCGGCCCGTGTGATGGATTACCTTCCCAACTATGATTTTGTGATGAGTTATGCCATTGCTTCTGATCAAACCGCTAAAGTGAGCGATTTGCACCAGTTTCAGGCAATGGTTGCCAATACGGTGAAGCCGATGATCGTGACAGCCCATGACGAGCGCAACATGCGGGCGCAATTGGAAATGGCAGCCGTGGTGGCCGGTGGGAAAGAAGAACTTAGACAGAATCCGTTCCTGATTTTGTACTCTGAGCCCATTTCGCCCTTGGTCCACACCAATGACGGTGTCGGTAAAATGTTTGCTTGTTTTGAATACGGCGTGCCGGTTGTGTATACCCCGGGCATACTCTCGGGTGCCACCACACCGGTGACCAAAGCAGGCACGATTGTGCTTATGAATGCTGAAGCTCTGGCCGGGGTGGTCATGGCCCAGTTGAAACATAAGGGTGCTCCCATTATTATTGGCGGCGGTGCCACCCCCATGGATATGAGGAGTACCGCAACCCTGTATGGATCTCCGGAGACCATGATGAATTACGCGATTATGACCCAGCTGTCCCAATACTACGGGATTCCCAACTTTACGGAAGCCGGGTGTGTTAATGCTCCGGTGCCGGATGCCCAAGCTGGAATGGAAGCAGGAACCGGGATTTTGATGGCTCAATTAATGGGTGCGAACCTGGTTCACGACGTGGGTTATCTCGAAGGCGGGAAAACCGGCTCCTTAACTTTCCTCACCATGTGCAATGATTTTATGGATGCAGCCCGTTACATGGGAGCAGGAACGAAGATTAATCACGAGACCCTGGCTGTGGATGTGATCGATGAAGTAGGCCCTGGCGGCAATTATGTGGCCCATCCCCATACTTTTAATCATTTTCGCTCGGAAATATGGTCCCCTGCGACGTTTAACCGCCTGTTCTGGCAGAATTGGGAGGCCCAGGGTTCCAAGACCGTGGAAGACAAGGCTAAGGAACTGGCCCAAGAGATTGTGGCAAAGCACACTCCGGAGCCGCTCACAGAAGATGTTCTTAACGGGATGAACGAGATCATTGCCGAGGTCGAGAAAGAACTAAAGCAACGGGGAGAGGGGGGTTAATAATGGCAGTAGGAAGCGTACACGGCAACGGCATGTTTTTCCGCACCCTTAGTGAGGAACAAGTGCAGAGTATTCATCAGGCTAGCTGTGAAATTCTCGAGCAGACCGGTATGGTGATTCACCATGAAGCAGCAGTAGAACTTTTGCGGGCAGCCGGAGCGCATGTGGAAAACGGCAACCGGGTTTATTTCCCGACGTATTTGGTTGAAAACTCTTTGGCCTCAGCCCCTTCACGTGTGACCATGTACAATCGCAAAGGTGAACCGGCTATGTATTTAGAGGGTTCTAAGGTTCACTTCGGCACGGGGTCAGACACGCTTAACTATCTTGACCCGTTTACGCAGGAACGGCGGAACTGGCGGCAGGAAGATGTAGCGAACGCTATCAGAGTTGTCGATTATTTGCCGCACATTGATTTCGTGATGTCCATGGGGCTTTTGTCAGACGTTGACAAAAGAATGATCAACCGCGAACAATATGCGCTCATGCTTCAAAATACCACGAAGCCTCAGGTCGTGATCGCCGAAGATGGGGACACGCTCAAAGATATTATCGCCATGGCCGCGGCTGCGGTGGGAGGCAAGGAGAAGTTAAGGCAGAAGCCTTTGTTTATGCTGTACACTGAGCCTACTTCCCCGTTGCAACACCCGCGTGAGTCAATTGATAAGCTTTTGCTTGCGGCTGAACATGGAGTGCCGACTAACTTCGCCTGCGGCGGGGTAGCCGGGGCTTCCGTACCAACAACTGTGGGTGGAGCCTTGGTTCAGGCTAATGCGGAAGCCTTGAGTGGCTTAGTTATTCATCAGCTGAAAGCTGCGGGAGCGCCTTTTATTTATGGCTATGGCAATTCTCCGATGGACATGCGCACAATGCAGGCGGTTTACGGCACGCCGGAAGCGGTCATGTTCCAGGGGGGACTCGTTAATTTAGCGCATTTCTATAAACTTCCGTCTTGGGGTTATGCGGGCTGCAGCAATTCCAAGGTCACGGATGAGCAGGCCGTGGTGGAAGCCACCATGTTTACTTTAATGGGCGCGTTGCAGGGTTGCAATATTATGCATGATGTGTTTTACATGGAGTTTGGGTTAACTGGATCGCTTGAGCTTTTGCTTATGAATAATGAAGTGATTGGCAGGGCGCGCCGAATGCTCGACGGTATCGCCACTGACCGCGAATCTCTGGCAGTTGAAGCGATCAAACGGGTAGGCCCCGGCGGCAATTTCCTGGGGGATATCCATACGGCCAAGCATTTCAAAGAGAACTGGCAGTCCGACCTCTCTGATTTTAACAGTTATGAGAACTGGTCGGCCGCTGGCAGCAAGACGATGGTCGAACGGGCGCGTACTAAGCTGAAGGCCATCATGGACAATCATCAACCTGAAACTGTCTCTGATGAAGTCCTAACCCAGATTGCCGAGATCTTGGCCCAGGCACGGGTTAGACTGGGCGCTAAGCAGTAAAGTGGGGGAAAGAGATGGCAGAAGTAACAGAAACCCTCGGTAATCCAAAAGCGGCCATAAAACAACCGACTCCGGCTAAAAAAACCGTGTGCATCGATGGCAACAGCCTGACGATCGAGGATGTGGTGGCTGTAGCCCGCCAGGGAGCCAAAGTGGAGTTAAGCTCCCGGGGTGCCATTAACATGGAGATTTCGTATCAGATGGTACGAACCCTCCTGGAAGAAAAAAAGGTTGTCTACGGGATTACGACCGGATTTGGCAAGTTCAGTAATGTTGTCATTAATAAAGATCAGACAGAGCAACTGCAAAAAAATCTGATCATGAGCCATGCTACCGGGGTCGGCAACCCCTTGCCTACGGAAGTGGTGCGCGGGATTATGCTTCTCCGGGCCAACGCGCTCACCAAAGGACACTCCGGTATCCGTCCGGAAGTTGTAGAAGTCTTACTTGGGATGCTAAACAAGGGTGTGCACCCGCTGGTGCCGGAAAAAGGCTCAGTGGGCTCCAGCGGTGACCTGGCTCCCCTGTCGCACGTGGTCTTGGTTATGATCGGCTTAGGGGAAGCAGAATATCAGGGCACCAGGATGCCGGGCAAGGCTGCGATGGAAAAAGCGGGGATTCCGGTCGTGCAGCTCCAGGCCAAAGAAGGGCTGGCGCTCATTAACGGCACGCAGGTTATGACAGCGATTGCTTCCTTGGCAACTTATGATGCCATAAAGCTGGCGGACAGCGCTGATATCATCGGGGCCATGACTGTGGAAGCTTTGGAAGGGATAGCGGACGCTTATGATGAGAAAATTCAAAAGGTGCGGCCGCATCGCGGGCAAAGCGAAAGTGCCGCTCATTTGCGTAAGCTGGTAGCGGAAAGCAAGATCTTGGCTGAAGCTAAACATGGGCGTGTGCAGGATGGGTATTCCTTAAGATGCATGCCGCAAGTGCACGGGGCTTCCCGTGATGCTATCCACTATGTGCAAAGCGTGGTCGAAGTGGAGATCAACTCTGTCACGGACAACCCACTCTTGTTCCCGGCTGAAGGGGAGGTCATTTCCGGCGGGAATTTCCACGGTCAGCCCTTAGCCTTGGCTATGGATTTTCTTGGGATTGCGCTGGCTGAATTGGCTAATATTTCTGAGCGCCGGGTCGAGCGTTTGGTTAATCCGCAATTAAGTAGCGGCTTGCCGGCCTTTCTGACAGAGAAAGGCGGACTTAACTCCGGGTACATGATCGCTCAGTACACGGCCGCATCCTTGGTCTCGGAGAACAAGGTTTTGGCCCATCCTGCCAGTGTAGATTCCATTCCCACCTCCGGTAACCAGGAGGACCATGTCAGCATGGGGACGATCGCCGCGCGCAAGGCCCGCACCATTTTGGAAAACGCGCAGTATGTGCTGGCGATTGAATTGCTCTGCGCCGCCCAGGGGATCGACCTGCGCGGGAATACTCCGGGTAAAGGCACGCAGGAGGCCTACAATGCCATCAGGCAGCACATTCCGAAGCTTCAGGAAGACAGAGTAGCCTATCTTGACATTGAATTGGCTGTTAAAATTCTTCGCGGAAATGTTTTACTGGATGCGGTAGGAGAAATTGC
>DAHVVW010000115.1 GCA_027357125.1 Clostridiales bacterium | reverse complement strand
AAGGCCTGTTTACTTTTGCAACTCAGTATCCTCGAAGGTTTGATTCATTGCACATGCCGGGCATACATAAGCGAACACGCTCAGACCTTTTGCTGAGCGTGTTTTTGTGGAAAGGGGCTATTTTAGTAATTGGTCTGATAGCCGGGACGATGGATCACTTCTTGTGTTTCCATGTCAAAATAGCGAGCCATGCTCATATCAAAAGCAAGCGTGTGGCGTTGCAATACTTTAGCCTGACTAGTGGCGTCGAGGCGGGCTATCACATTTTCTCCATTCAGGGAGAAGTAAACGTAGTGTTCAGCACCCATCGGCTCAAGGACATCGACATGAACATCCACAACCCAATCCGGATTAGCCTCCAGAAAAGCTGCGTCATCATAGACCGCCTCCGGGCGAATTCCAAAGATGATTTCTTTATCAATATAAGGAGTCAACGCTTCCCGACGTTCCTCAAGAGGTGGCAAGCGAAAATCCGGGTTCACTAACCACAGACGCCCATTTTCCTCCACGAGCTTTACTTTCAAAAAATTCATGGATGGAGATCCGATAAAACCAGCCACAAACATATTTCTGGGGTGGTTATAAAGGTTCATCGGAGTATCTACCTGCTGAATATACCCGTCCTTCATGACAACGATCCGGTCTCCCATCGTCATGGCTTCTGTCTGATCATGCGTGACATAGACAACGGTCGTCTGCAGACGGTGACGCAGCTTGGAAATCTCCGCCCGCATCTGTACCCGGAGTTTGGCATCCAGGTTCGATAAAGGCTCGTCCATCAAAAACACCTGCGGCTCGCGCACAATGGCGCGTCCCAAGGCCACCCGCTGCCGCTGCCCGCCGGAAAGAGCTTTGGGCTTGCGCTCCAATAAATGCTCAATATCAAGGATATGAGCCGCCTCTTTCACGCGGCGGTCAATCTCAACTTTAGGTAATTTCCGCAGTTTTAAACCAAAGGCCATATTTTCATAGACACTCATGTGAGGATAAAGGGCATAGCTTTGAAATACCATGGCAATATCGCGATCTTTAGGCGGAATATCGTTCACCAAACGATCTCCGATATACAAGTCTCCGCTCGTGATTTCTTCCAGCCCGGCAATCATTCTAAGAGTCGTAGTCTTACCACAGCCTGACGGTCCAACCAGAACAAGAAACTCTTTATCTTTAATTTCAAGGTTAAAATCATGTACCACAACATTTTGGTCATATTTTTTGACGACATTTTTAAAAGTTAAGCCCGCCATAAAAAGCCTCCTCCTCATAAGCCAAAAAGCCTTTCCATCAAGCTTCGATATAGCTTTAATAAGAGTGTAGCAGAGGAAAGAATGCTTGGCTATTGGCAAAAGCACCAAATGTGTTGTATAAAAAGTACGAAAAAATACCAAATTCCCGTGTCGGAACCTTTTATTTTCCTAATTTGCCCTCCAATTCTTCCCTTTCCTTTTCAAAACCCGGCTTGCCTAAAAGAGCAAACATATTTTTCTTGTAAGCCTCTACACCAGGTTGGTCAAAGGGATTTGCCCCCAACAGATAACCGCTGATTCCGCAAGCCTTCTCAAAAAAGTAGACCATCTGGCCAAAATAATAGGGATTGAGTTGGGGGACTTGAATAATTAGATTGGGTACTCCTCCATCGGTATGGGCTAACACTGTCCCCTTCATATGCTCTATTTTACTCGAAAAATAAACTATTTGGGCAGTGCTATCGCGAAAAGAGCGCAGGCATTCGGCGTAAAAACGATAGGTTTAAATAAGAGCGGAAATTCAGCCGAATTCTTTGACAAAATCTTCCCAATTTCCATGTTGGAGAATATAATTGTAAGGGCGGATTTTCTTATCCTCGCATTACCCCTGACCAATGATACAAAATTAATCATCACTGAGAAAGAATTAAATCTCCTGCCAGAATCTGCAGTGGTTATTAATTTGGGTCGCGGCGAACTTATCTCAGAAGAAGCGATCGCCAGGGTCTTATCGGCAAAACGTATCCGAGGAGCGGCTTTAGATGTTTTTTGGCAAGAGCCCCTGCCGCCGGAATCTCCGTTATGGCAGACACCGAATTTGCTAATCACTCCGCACATGGCCGCCAAGACAAATCGTTTCTTAGATCGGTGCATTGATACATTTATCCAGAATTATGATCTCTACATTCAGGGAAAATCGTTAATGA
Organism: Clostridiales bacterium; assembly: GCA_027357125.1. GTDB lineage: Bacteria > Bacillota > Desulfitobacteriia > Desulfitobacteriales > Desulfitobacteriaceae > Paradesulfitobacterium. Next base: position 4,675 of record DAHVVW010000115.1, on the reverse strand, counting down.
ATCAGGCAAATTTTGTCCAAGGATACTAACTGCATTGGAGGCCAAACATGAACTTTGATCCGCTGTATTATCCCTATCCATCGCAGAGGGTAACTGTTTACGCTAAAAACGGAATGGTAGCCACATCTCAGCATTTAGCAGCCCAAGCCGGACTCGATATTCTTAAAAAGGGCGGCAATGCCATTGATGCAGCCATTGCTACCGCGTCCTGTTTAACTGTCTTAGAACCTACTTCGAACGGTATCGGTGCCGATGCTTTTGCCCTAGTTTGGACAAATGGAGAATTATATGGTCTCAATTCCAGTGGTCCATCCCCTCAGACTCTCTCTTCAGAAACCGTCCTAAAAATGGGATATACGCAAATGCCAAAGCACGGCTGGTTACCCGTAACCGTTCCCGGTGCCCCTGCAGGCTGGGCAGCCCTATCCTCCCGTTTCGGAAAATTACCCTTTACGGATTGTCTTAAACCTGCTATAGAATATGCCGAGAAAGGGTATCCCATCTCACCGACCTTAGCCAAATATTGGTATAAAGCATTTCAGACCTATACTGAAGAACTACATGGTCCCGAATTCGAGAATTGGTTTGCAACTTTTGCGCCCAGGGGGCGGGCCCCGGAGGCCGGTGAAATATGGAATTCTCCCGATCACGCCAGAACTCTTCAGCTAATTGCAGAGACAAAAGCTGAATCGTTTTATCGGGGAGAATTGGCCGAAAGAATTGACCGGTTTTCCAAACAATTTGGCGGATATTTGACTAAGCAAGATCTTGAAAATTTTTCACCCCAATGGGTAAAGCCCATCAAGGTAAAGTACAAAGGTTATGATGTCTGGGAAATCCCGCCAAATGGCCAAGGTTTGGTGGCGTTAATCGCTTTAAATATTTTAGACCGTTTTGAATTAACTGAACGGGATACTACGGAAACCTTTCATACCCAGATCGAGGCGATGAAGATTGCTTTTGCGGATGGCAAGCGCTACATTACCGATCCCGAAAAAATGTCCGTTAAGGTTGAGGATCTCCTTTCGAAGGCCTATGCGGAAGAACGTAGTAAATTGATTAAAGAAACGGCCTCTCTGCCCGAGGCGGGTAAACCTACGGCCAGTGGGACAGTCTATCTAGCAACTGCTGACGACGCTGGCAACATGGTATCCTACATCCAAAGCAATTATATGTCGTTCGGATCTGGCCTTGTGGTTCCGGGAACAGGCATCAGTCTTCAAAACAGGGGGAATAATTTCTCCTTGGATCCATCAGCGGTTAACTGTTTGGAGCCGGGGAAACGCACTTACCACACCATCATCCCCGGTTTTTTGACTAAAAATCAAAAGCCGATAGGCCCGTTTGGTGTGATGGGCGGTTTTATGCAGCCCCAAGGTCACCTTCAAGTAATTATGAATACGATTAACTTTCACCTTAACCCGCAAGCCGCCATTGATGCTCCCCGTTGGAGATGGATTGGGAATAAGAGTATTGAACTCGAACATTCCTTCCCGGCCCATATTGCAGAAGCATTGGCCAGAAAGGGTCACAACGTGAATATGGTATTAGATCCTTATGGCTTTGGACGCGGACAAATTATATGGAAAGATGAAAAGACAGGCGTTCTAACTGGTGGCACAGATTGGCGCACAGACGGAATGGTCGCTTGTTGGTAGTGCCCTATTAAATCATAGCCGCCTGAACAGCCTTAGCGGCATCAACAGCCATGAACCCCAAGTGTGTGCAGCCCTGACCGCCACCTGTTATTTTTAGGATTTCTTTCTCTTTAGTTCCGCTTAAAGACATCCCTACTATTTCTTGCAAATTGGATACGGCCTGCTGACATACTTGATCAGGACAACGAAGCATTGAACCTTCAATCTCGGTCACTTGGTATTCTTGACCCCGACAACTCAGATTTAAGGCCATCTCATGAAAGGAGTCACTAAAATTAACATTAATTAGCCATCTTTCCGGTTCAAGTGAATAAATCACTACATTCCTAAAACGGCTGAAAAGATGGGTGGCTCGCTGCTTAGGCTGGATGTGTTCCATGAACCTTGTTTTAACTGAAGCTAAGTTACTGTAATATTTACAAGACCCCTGGTAGTTTTGATCCCAAAAATCATCATAGGACTCGGCCGTCGGGAAACCTCTCTCTTCATAAAAATAGGTTTCTGCCTGGATTACAGCCATAATGTTCTCAAGTAAGAGGTCAATCAGCATTTGATCTGCTTCCAGGACTTCTTTGACCTGCTTGCCGGACCCAAAGTAAGCTTTAATTCCTTGCAAGGCCGGTTGCATAATCCACGGTTCAAGTGATGGTTCCCCGTTTTTGCGGTAACATTCTATAACTCCGTCCTTAATGATTAAATCGCCAACCCCAATCTTTAGCACTACTCTGTATTCGTTCTGGGTATCTAAATAGTTAGTGACCGACATTATCTCATGGGTATTCAAACGCGTTACAGTATTATGCCAGAAACGTTGGTAAATAGGTATCACTGCCTTATCCCCTCCCTCTCCTCCATACATTTTATTAATCATGGATCAAAAAATTATACCCTTCTCCCCTAAATCCCGCACTGATTTTTGTCTGAGTGGTAGATTTTAGGTTGCTAATGACCGTCAAGCCTTCAGCAAAAGGGCCCGCAGGATCAAGGACTGGGCAGCGTCTGGCTCTCCTTGAATATGCCCCGGACGCCAAAGTATTAGGGAGATTGCAAGTAAAAAGTGAGCATACTTCCGTATATCTAGCCCCTAAATAGAGAATAGAGCGGGGGAGCCTAGCTACCCTGCTCTATTCTGTGTACCCATATACTTAATTACACTTACCCGTGGAAGATTCTCAAGCAAATATCCAGTATTCCCGTTGCTATAGTCACAGCTTGTCTAGCATCCTCCTTGGATGCTTCCGGCCAATCACCCGGATAACGAGATTCTACACTCCATTCAGTTAGCCATGTCAAATCCAAAGCTTCCAATAAGGGCGATTCACCGGAGGGTAATTTCTCAGCTAATGCATCAAGATCGTGAGTTTTAACGATGTCTACGCCCTTGAGTATGGATAGAGCTTTCAAAGCCTTTTCCGCACTCTGCTGAGCTAGAAAACATGCTGTTCTGGGTGCTATGTCGTCACGGGAAAGGATTACTTTTGCTGCCTGTAAATCATTTTTGGCATATTCTAACCAACGAGACACCAACTTTTTAGTTTCTGACTCGCTCGTAAACGATCCTCCCCTCTCTTAATGCAGACCCATAAATATATGCATTAAGTTTTTCCTTTTCTTTAACTTCTTGTTCAGTGGCCACAATCACATCTTTTGGAACACCGAAGCCTTTTAAGGCACGGCGTATTGACACCTGAGCATCTCTTTTTGAACCGCTGTAAGGCATTATTACAAGAAAGTCAACATCGCTGTGTTCATCGGCCTCTCTACGTGCCCAAGACCCAAATACGATTATTTTATCAGGTGCAAATGTGTTAACTATCTTATCTGTCATAGCCTTAACAACTTGCTCAGTAATCACTTAATAGTCTCCTCCTAAACAGCGAGTGACACGTCTGCATCTGTTCTTTGTAACCATTAAGTTCATTGTAACATACGTTTTGCCATCTTCCAACATGTACCACTTGAATAAGGACAAACTTTTCATTCAAGATACTTAGTCCCGTGGAAAGGCAACCCTCCTCTAACGTCACTCCATTCCTTCCTCCTGCACATACGGAATCGTTAGCGGCCCCAGCGGCATCACTACCTGCTCTTCCGGCAAGGAGGAATAACCATAGACATCGGCCCATACCTGAATCACGGCCTGCTACATTGAGCATGAACTCGGTCTTGCTCATCAAGACTATTTCCTAGGTACATTAGCTCATAACTCTGCCAGCCGCCTGAACAGCCAAAGAACCTCCCCTTGAAGGGAGGTTCTTTGGCATATCGATTAATTTAATATTATTTGAAATAACGGCCCAATAATCCCTTGAAAGCTTGGCCATGGCGGGCTTCATCTTTACACATTTCATGGACCGTATCATGAATAGCATCCAAGTTCAATTTTTTCGCCAGCGTTGCCAGGTCTTTTTTCCCTTGGCAAGCACCATTTTCAGCTTCCACTCTCATTTGCAGATTCTTTTTCGTATCGGCGGCGACAACTTCTCCCAAGAGTTCAGCAAACTTAGCAGCGTGTTCTGCTTCCTCCCAAGCAATTCGTTTGTAGGCCTCCGCTACTTCCGGATGGCCCTCGCGATCCGCTTGACGGCTCATTGCCAGATACATGCCAACCTCCGTGCACTCGCCCATGAAATTCGCCTTTAACCCTTCGATCACTTCAGAATCCACGCCTTGGGCGATGCCAATCCGGTGCTCATCCGCCCATTGTAAAGCAGTTTCAACTTTTTCTTCAAATTTCTCTTTCGGCGCATGACATTGCGGGCATTCCGCCGGGGGCTCAGACCCTTCATAAATATAGCCGCAAACAGTGCAAACAAACTTTTTCATAAAAAATCCCTCTCCTTTTTTGAATATTTTCGTTTGGAAGTATTATCTTATTTACAATCTATATTATATTATAATTAATCTAAATGTCAACCAAGTAATTATTTCAAGCAAACTGAATACTGATTACTAACATATCAATTCAAGATTCATAAATGTGGTTAAAAACTTATTTAGATTAATAAAACTTGGTT
>DAHVVW010000114.1 GCA_027357125.1 Clostridiales bacterium | reverse complement strand
ACCGCACCCTCGCGGATAAGCCGTTGAGCCTCACTCGAAGCCTTATCCGGCAGGCCTTGGCTGTCTCCAACTAAAAGCTTTAATTTTGCCCCACCTAAAGATTTAATGCCACCTGCCGCATTGATTTCATCTACAGCCAATTGGGCGGCATTGGTAATCGCTTTGCCCTCATAGGCCATGCTGCCAGTCATGGGGTGGATGCTCCCAATCAAGATTTCCTTCGCTTGGGATTTGTTATCATTGTTCGCAGTCTGTGTCCCGCAACCTACAAGACTTCCAACCATAGTAAATACTAAAATTACCGCTAAGAGCCACTTGAATCTTGACATTTGTTAAATCCTCCTTTTTTCCCTCTAGTACTCCCTTTTCCCATGCTTTTTTCTATAAAAACACTTGTTCCAACCACCTCCTTAAATACCTACACCCCGCTTCTTCGCTTGTGTTCGGCTCTACGCAACATCGTTCTGTTTTTGCAGTAAAAAAGGAACGAGCTTACCTTGTTATAATTAAAACCCTTTCCATCCGAGCCTGATCGAGATATTCCTGGCCGTGGCCACCACCTGCTCAATCAGCATTTGTAAACGTTCGCCGGTGAATCGCGACTCCGGACCGGAAATGCTTAGCCCAGCGATGCACATTCCCTCATAGTTGCGAATTGGCGCGGAAACTGAAGCCGAACCGATGTTTCTTTCGCTATGGCTCACCGCATAACCCCGTTCCCGAATAAGAGCCAATTCTTCACGCAGCTCCTGCGGTTTAATGGGACTTCCCTGTACCGTTGAGCCTAACACTTTTCCCTTTATGATTCTTTCTGTTTCTTCCCCAGGCAAATGAGCTAACAACAACTTCCCGGAACAAGCCAACCATAGAGGATTGCGTCCACCAATTTGCACAAAATTTCTTACAGCCTCAGTACTCTCGACTTTTTCTATACACACCCGTTCATTGTTATCAACGATATTCAGGGTAACTGTTTCTCTGGTGTTGGCGCTCACCTCACGCATCAAGGGTAACGCGACATCCCTAACTTCAAGGCCTGACACAACTGCGTACCCTAAATCAAACAACCTGAAACCCAACCTGTACTTTTGATTTTGTAAGCTTTGAATCACGAAACCCCTCTCTTCAAGGGTTTTGAGAATTCTATGAACTGTGCTCTTGTACATCCCAAGTTTAGTGGAAATTTCTGAAATCCCCAGTTCCGGCTCATTTACAGAAAAACAACACAAAACATCAATAGCCTTATCAATACAGCGAACAGTACTTGGGCTTTCCTTTTTCTTCTCTGCCTGCATCTAAACTACTCCTTCAGCCGTAATAGCACGACATTCGTTCCGGTGTATAGAACCTTGTTCTATATTCCTAACAATTAGATATTAACAACTTTTCATAATTGTCGCATTATTATTAGGTTCAACCGTAAGAATTAGGGGGGTGAATGGTCGTTTTTTGTACTTAAGCAGTCGGAAGTCACGATATACATCACAGATGCAACATCCCTGCCCACATTGAAAAAACTATTAAGATTATTATTCGAATTATATTAGATCGTTGTGCCGTTTGAGCTCAACTTTATGTATTGACAACAAACAACTTTGCTATTATAATTAAGTTGTAACTTACGGATTAGCCCAAAAGGAGGGATCTCGAAACATGCTAAATGTTTGTTTGATTGGTTTGGGAAGAACAGGAAAAGAGATCGCAAAGATCCTTTTGCAGCAAGAAGACATGAGACTGGTAATGGCTGTCTGCAGTGAATTCAGTGCCAAAGAGGGCAAGAACTTAGGGGAGATACTAAACATACAAGAGACAGAGATAGTAGTCGAGAGTTGCAGCAATCTTGAACAGAACATTCTTAAGTATAAACCCGATGTGGCCATTGATTTCTCAAATCCGGAAGCCACCTTGCGCAATGCTGAAGCTTTAGGGAAACAGAAAGTTCCGGTTGTAGTTGGAACCACCGGTTTTAATGATTTGCAAAGCCGGAAACTAGTGTCCTTAACGAGGCAATACAAAATCGGTATTTTGCACGCTCCCAACATTACAACCGGGGTAAATGTTTTAATGGTGCTGACAAATCTGGCCGCAAGCATTTTGGAAAACTACGATTGTACCATCACTGAATCCCATTTTAAGAACAAGAAAGATGCCCCTTCCGGTACCGCCATTAAAATCGCCAAAGAAATTGCGAAAGCAAGGTCAAATACCACTGCCGTCCATGATCATGACACCAGTGATATTCCGATTCATGCCATCAGGGCCGGGGGCATCATCGGGCACCATAAAGTAATTCTGGCCGGGGAATTTGATAAAATCGAAATATCCCATGAATCATTTGCCAGAACTGCTTTTGCGATGGGAGCTCTTAAAGCTGTAAAATTCATTAACAACAAGGTCGGGTTTTACGAAATGGATGATGTATTGGATCTCAAAAACGTGATCATGAGATACCTGGAACGGGAAAGCATGATTCGGAAGCAGCGTTATCTTAACTTTGACAGTAATTTTCTTGGTCTTTCGACCCAAAATGAAGATAAGTATGTGGAGTCTGCCTATTAGGGTTCGCCCAATTACAAAAAAGTGCTCAATCCCTGTAAATAACGGGAATGAGCACTTTTCATTTTGTACGCTTAGATAACCCCTTCTTCCCTAAACGCCAGGATCTCGTTCTCAGAATACCCCAGGCTTTTGAGGATTTCCTCTGCATGTTCCCCTAAGAGCGGAGGATGAAGTTTATACTCTGGCGGGGTTAACGAAAGCTTAATCGGGCTTCCCAGTACTTTAACCTTCCCGGCCTTCGGATGCTCCATCTCCACAATCATGTCACGGTGATTAACTTGGGGATGGTTTACAACCTCTGAAATGTCGTTCACCGGGCCGCATGGGACTTTGGCTTCTTCAAAAATCTTCAGCCATTCAGCAACGTCTTTTTGGACGAACGTTTCGTTCAGGATTGTATTTAACTCATCTCGATGTTTTACCCGCATAACATTGGTGGCATACTTAGAATCATTCGCAAAGTCAAAATTCATACCTTTGCAGAAACGCTGCCAGATCGCGTCATTCCCTACCGCCAAGATGAAGTATTTATCTTTGGCTTTGTACGCCTGATAAGGAACTATGCTGGGATGAGCAGTCCCCATGCGCTTAGGCATCTGCCCGTTGGCCAGATAAGCGGCTGCAACGTAAGTAAGCCAGGACACTTCGGTATCAAGCAGGGAAACATCCACATACTGCCCCTGGCCGCTTTCTTTCTTCACTAAAAGGGCGGAAAGGACTCCCAACACTGCATACATGGCTGCTCCCAAGTCAATTAAGGCTACCCCGATCCGTACCGGATTGCCGTCTTCCTCCCCAGTGAGTGACATAAGCCCGCCAATCCCCTGCATCATGAGATCAAAGGCCGGGAAGCTTTTGAAAGGACCGTCCTGCCCAAAGCCGGAAATCGAGCAATAAATCATATCCGGCTTCACTTTGCGTACTGACTCATAATCAACGCCCAGGCGTTCGACCGTTCCCGGCAGGAAGTTTTCGATGATTACATCACATTCTGCTGCGAGCTTTAATAATATTTCCCTACCCTTCTCGCTTTTCATGTCAACAGTGATGCTTTTCTTATTCCTGTTAATGCTCAGATAATACGTGCTTTCCCCTTCGACAAAAGGTGGTCCCCAGGCTCGAGTTTCATCCCCTTTACCCGGCATCTCCACTTTAATGATTTCTGCGCCCAAATCCCCCAAAAGCATGGTGCAATATGGACCGGCCACGACCCTGGAAATGTCAAGAACTTTTACTCCTGCAAGAGGGAGATTCATACACTTTGCGCCTCCTTAGTTAGTTATTTCTCAAAAACTACGACCCCGTTGTCCACAATAAGCTTGCCATCCATCTTGACAGTCGGTTTATACACTACCATGTCCATATGAATCGGAGAGTAAACCGTACCACCATAGCTGACATTGGCTCCGATCGCAACGTGCACCGTTCCGCGGGCCTTTTTCTCCTCTTCGAAATCCCCATTGTACAGACAGTCGGGATTAAGCCCAATACCGAATTCTGCAATATTTGTAGCATTTTCCACATCCGCAAAAATTTGATTAAGGCGACGAGCAGCGACAGGATCACCCTCACAGCTCATTACCCGGCCATTCTTGATTTCGAGACGGACAGGTTCAGGATGGCTGCCGATATAACAGATGGGTCCGTCCACCACCAACGTCCCGTTAACCGTCCCCTCATCCGGTGCCTGCGAGACTTCGCCGTCGGAAAATGCCATCTGCATCCCGGGTTTATGCGCTTTTCCACACTCGACATAGACCACGTTTGAAATATTACCCTTCAGATTAGTCCCTAGGGGGCTCGTAATTTCAAACGTTTTGCTCTTACGCCACAAAGCTGACAGACGTTCTCCCTCAGCAAAAAGGCTTTCATAATCAGCTAAGGCTCCACCCTGAATCCAGTTGATCATATCGCGCATGACCATTGAATTATGCCGGATTTTCCCGTCCCTCAGCAAATCCCAGATTTTCTGGTTGTAAATAGAGGCTCCGGAAGTGCGGGTAATCCCGATACTCACATCTGCGCCTTCGTAAGCCTTTTCAATTATTTTCGAGACATTCGTTGATTTTTGTCCGGGCATCCGGCTGGGAGTCATGCATATTACATATTCTGCCCCTGTTGCCTGCACAGCGCCTGCCAAAGCATAAACCATTCTCATGTCGGTCGCGGTGTCACACACGATGATAACTTCTTCTCCTGGTTTAACTTCCATCAACTGTTTAATAATGCGGTCTGCCTGTACTGAAGCCTCGATAATTTGACTCATTCCCTTTTTCCCCCTTAAAAATATTGATTTTCTGAAATACATATTTCACTTAACTTGAGTATATGAAATTATATTTTCAGAATTTGCCAAAAAATTTTTAGCATAACTTAAACAACAACCTGAGTTTGTGTGCGATTGGTCTCTTATACTCGTTTAACATCTCACTCATTGTTATATATAATCTGCCTGATCCTTCATTCTGGCATTTCTAAACCGTCCTAACATCAACATTAAGCCAACAAGCACGATCCCGATGATGTCAGTTAACGTTCCCGGATCAACTAGCATCACGCCGCCAACTATTAAGACAATCCTCTCCCACCATTTTACCGGTCCGACCAGATATCCGCTTAAGCCGCCGGCAAGTCCGACCATGCCTATCAAAGCAGTTATCAAAGCTTTGACAATCTCTAAACCTGTGACATTAACCAACACCAGAGCAGGAGCGGTCGCGAAAATGTATGGTACAAGGTAAGCAGCAAATGCAAGCCTGGTGGCTTGAAACCCGGTTTTCATGGGTTCAGCCCCGGAGATGCCTGAAGCGGCAAAAGCGGCCAAGGCTACCGGCGGAGTGACATCAGCCAAAATTCCAAAATAGAACACGAAGAGATGGGCGGCTATTACCGGCACCCCGACAGCCATTAAAGCCGGAGCCGCTATCGTTGCCTGAATAATGTAATTGGCCGTTGTGGGCACACCCATGCCCAGAATTAGAGAGGCAATCATGGTGAAAAACATTGTTAAGTAAATGCTACCATGAGAAAGAGAAACGATACCGGTTGCTACCTTAAGCCCCACTCCGGTTAAAGTCACAACCCCTACCAGGATTCCGGCAGTGGCACAGGCCACCGCTACCGGCACCGCTGATCGTGCTCCTTCGTCGAGGGCTTCAAGGAATTCCCTGAAGGACATTCGCGTATCTTTGCTAACAAAGCTTACCAAGATTGTGAGGAGAATTCCGTAAAAGGCAGCTTTCATCGCTGTTTGCCCGGTAGTCAGGAAGTAGACAATACCTACAATCGGGAGCAGCAAGTACCACTTCTCTTTTAGAAGTTGTGAGGCACGGGGCAGATCGCTTTTTGGTATCCCCTTAAGCCCGGTTCGTTTAGCCTCTAAGTGAACCATAATGAAAACTCCGGTAAAGTACAGGATGGCTGGGATTGTTGCCGCAGCAGCGATTTTAATATACGGTAAACCAGTAAACTCAGTCATAATGAATGCTGCCGCTCCCATGATCGGGGGCATCAGCTGTCCTCCGGTTGAAGCTGTGGCCTCAACCGCGCCCGCAAATTCCTTGCGGTAACCGATGCTTTTCATCAAAGGGATCGTCACTGAACCTGTCCCTACTACATTAGCCACCGAACTCCCGGAAACCGTGCCCTGTAAGGCACTGGCAATAACAGCAGCCTTAGCCGGCCCCCCGCTATAGTGTCCGGTGACGGAAACAGCCAAACCTGTAAGCCAATCGCCGATCCCGGTTTTGCGGAGGAAAGTGGCAAAGATCATGAAGAGGAAGATAAATGTTGAGGAAACGGCAATCGGGACTCCGAAAATCCCTTCAGTTGAAAGGAAACTGTGCGTGAGAATCCTGGTAAAGGTAAAGCCGCGATGTCCCATTAAGCCTGGTACTAAATAACCAAAGTGCCCATAAATGAGGAAGATAACAGCCAGCGTCAGGAGCACCCAGCCAACGACCCTTCGAACTGCTTCCAGCACCAACAGAACTCCCAGAACACTGACGACCAGATCCAGGTGGGTATAGGCCCCTGCTCTCATTGCCAAAGACTCGTAAAACACTACATGGTAGCTGGCAACCAGAGCCGAAAGCAAGGCCAACATGTAGTCATACCAGCGAATTTTGTTGCTGCGGTCTTGGCGTCTTAAGGGATAAAGGAGAAATACCAAGACTAGAGCAAAACCTAAGTGGGGTGCCCTTTGTAATGTGGGAGGAAACACTCCCATCGCGGCAGTATAGAGCTGAAGCAAACTCCAAATTATGGCGAGAACCGCTACTACCCGCGCCATTGG
>DAHVVW010000113.1 GCA_027357125.1 Clostridiales bacterium | reverse complement strand
CGAAATCCACCATTTTCGCTTTTAAGGCTACATGTTCGTCATAGAGAGGGGTTCTTTTTAATTCTGTCATAAAAAATCGCACCTCCTTAAGGTTAAGTTTGTACATTATGGTTGGTTTTACTCGGAAAAAAGACAAAAAAACAGAGGTATGCCGCTGCGCGCATACCTCTGTCCTTTAACCTGAGAGATTAGACTGTTCAAAGCCTTTTCCCCTTGGGTATCCTCATACGAGGAACTCTCCAGAGTTCCGTCCCGCTACCGGTTCTTTTGCCTGAAAGTTTCCACCCAAATTGCGGGATCAGGGCTTTTCTCCTTCGGCGCCTTGTTTAAGGTCTCTCCCGATACGATCATCCGGACATTATTCCGTTGTCAAACCTGCGTGGCTCAACTTATTAGTGTTTAATTCGACAAAACAGGGCAAAGTCCTGTCTATAAGACAGATGCATTCAGTATACATTCTTAACCCCCAATGTGCTGCCTTTTCCGCCTCTGCCGGACCGTCCTGGATACGGCCTGCCAAAGTCAATCCTCCTGTCGATTCAGCCGATCGCTTTGTAAAAACACCGGCGCCGCCGGTGCAACCGCCTATGATAATTTTTCCACAGGGATAATAGCTTCCATCGAGAGTCCATGCCTAAAAGCTTTTTTGCTGCCTCAAGCAATAAATCCACATCATTATTTGCAGCTTACAATTATTATCGCATAAGCTTGCGTGTTTTGTTTACATGCTTTAATACAACTACCTACCCCATCCTGTATTTCTTCAGCTTGCGCACTGCCGTGGGCTGACTAATGCCTAAATACTCGGCCAGCTTGACCGTGCTCGGATACTTTTCATAAGCCCTGCGGATGAGGCTACCTTCGTATCCGTCAAGCATCTCCTGCAGAGTCTTCCCCTCAATCGCGGCCACCCTGAATTGGACTGAAATTTCAGGGGGCAAATCCTCCGCCCGAATCACTTGATTTTCTACTGTCAGCACCAGGCGCTCTATCATGTTTTCGAGCTCCCGCACATTTCCGGGCCAGGGATATTTAAGCAGAATATCGAGGGCCTGTTCACTTAGCCTTTTATCTTGAAAGTACATCGTATTAAACCGCTGAGTAAATTTCATGATCATTTGCAGTAAATCTTCCGACCGCTTGCGCAGGGGCGGGATATAGATAGGAACGACAGACAAGCGGAAATAGAGATCCTGCCGAAACTTCCCTGTCCTGACAGCCTCGTTTAAGTCCATGTTGGTAGCAGCGATCAAACGAAAATCCACCTGTTTGGCTTTCGTGCTTCCTATGGGGAAAAACCTTTTCTCCTGGCTCAAAGTCAAAAGCTTGACTTGTAGGTTCAAGGGCAGATCTGCCACTTCATCGAGAAAAAGGGTGCCTCCCTCGGCGGCTTCCACCAGCCCTTTCTTTCCCTGTGGGCTGGCACCGGAAAAAGAGCCCGGTACATACCCAAACAATTCTGATTCCAGCAGGTTTTCCGGAATACTTCCACAGTTTATCTCGATGATAGGGCCGTTTTTGCGCTTGCTGTGGCTATGGATGAACCTGGCGATCAGGTTTTTCCCCACCCCTGATTCTCCGGTTAGCAGGACGGCAGCATCGACTTCGGCAATTCTCTGCGCGGAAGCCAGAGCCCGTTTCATCTCCGAGCTGGAGGCAATGATTCCGTCCTTCTCTCTGCTTCTAAGCTCCAAGAGTTCACCTTGAACCTTCTTTACTTTTTCCTCCATGGTATTAGCATATTCTCTAAGGTGCATCAACTCAGTAACATCATGAGAATAGCTGACAACAAAACGAATCTCTCCGTTTTCGTTAAAAATAGGGCTGGCCGTTACCAAAAGTTTAATTCCAGAAAGGGTTTCCTGAATTAAGCTCTGCTTAGTTTTGGTTTGCAGCACAATTTTGCTGATCGAAGGGTTGAAGATTTTCTCGCGCTCGAGATCATCCACTGAGCGCCCAATAATATCCTGACGGGAGGCGTAAATTTCCTCTACTGCTTCATTAGCATAAAGGACAATCCCGCTCCCGTCAGTTATTACCACATGATTATTAATTGAATCAAGGATCTCTTTCCAATCCAAATTCGCTTCTGTCACGGTCTTTTCACCCTTTTCAATTACCGCGTCCCCGCATGCACTACCGCAGAAAAATTAATTAAAGATTAATCAAATATTAATATGATTCTGATAATAGTACAAGCATACTGCGGCAAGGTTGGAAAAGGGAAGGGAACAAGCCACAAAAATTCTAGGAATAATTGGGTAAAACACCCTGACCAATAGAAAAGAGATTTATACTTATTCTACTTCGATCGCCACCGCCCTTATAGGGGAACCGTCCGCACCGACGATTCTCAGAGGGAACAGACTTATTAAAGGATTCGCGAAATCTATCCCTTCAAAATTGGTGAGGTTTTCGGCAATAATTCCGCTGACTGCGGCGATGGCGTCATGGGCCAGGAAATGCGTCCCCCCGGTAATGTCAAGATTGATCGCGTCAATACAGAATGTACGCGCCCCGCGCCGAATCATCTCATCAATCACTTCAACATGAACGTAGGGATGAAGAAAATACTTGTCTTCCCCAGCATAGCGCGACCATCCTGTATGAAAAAGCACGATTTTGCCCGGTCCTACTTGATCCAGATACTCAGCGACATCTATAAGCGTGATTTCTTCCTGCTCCCCTTTGCCCGTAACCGGGATGACAACTCCCGGGCCGAAAAACAGTGTCAGGTCTGATTGGTCTATCCTTTGTCCATTATTGTCAAAGTGATAGGGAGCGTCAACATGCGAGCCTGTTTGCGAGCCAATGTGAACGTAATGTAGATTGTATCCTTCGTTTTGGATTGTGGTAGCGACACTAATGTTAGGCTCGGGATCACCGGGATAAATTGGGGTGTTATTCGTTAGGGGCAAAGAAAGATCGACAATCTTTTTGATATTAAGCATAGTAATCCACCTCTCCGTTCACGCTATTCTTCCCCTTTAAGAGCATATAAATCTTTGCGCCGTTCCTGCATCATGCTAAAAAATGTTGTCTGTAAACCACGGCGTTCTGCCGGATCAAGGCGGGCATGACCGACTCCTGGTGCGGCGTCTTCCCCTAATGAGGCAAGAGTCTCCCCGTCCGGCCCATAAATCGCTGAGTATCCAAAAAACTCAAGCTCACCCGAAACTCCGATGTGGTTGCACGTTGCCAAAAACACAGCGTTGTCCATCGCCCGCGCCATGGCGAAGCGGCGGTAGGGAGCGTCATAAGGCTTCTCCCAGGCACTGGGGGCCAGAAGAATATCAGACCCGCGCACAGCCAGCACCCTGGCCGTTTCCGGAAAAGCCAAATCCCAGCATATCATTAAGCCGATCCGCCCAAGTTGAGTATCCACACTCACGAACTCATGGCCGGGATCGAACACCCCCCGCTCCAACGATGTCAAGTGTATTTTTCGGTAATTAGCAAGGATCTGACCATCGGGACCGAGCAAGATCACAGAATTATACACGTGTCCCCCTTCCCCGGCTTCGACATAGCCATACGCCAGATGTAGCCCGTGTTCCTTGGCAATCGAGGCCATAAACTGAGAAGCTGGTCCGTTCTGCTTCTCAGCTAAAGTGCGCACTTCCCGTGCCGGGTTATATCCTGTAACCGCCAGCTCCGGGAAAAGGATGAGTTGAAGATCCGGCGTTTGCTGTTTGCTGACTCGAATAATTTCGCTCATCAGCTTCAAATTATCCAAGACTGCTCCGTTTGAGAATTTAGCTTGTACTACTGCCATCCTAACCGGATCAGACATCATACCTTTACCCCCATTCACTGCCCCTATGCATTCCACCAGGTCACACTGTTGCTTTCTTGGAATCCCCTTCAACAACCGAAACCCGTCTCAGCTTCATCAAGCCCCAGTAGGTTACAAATGTTAACAAGAAAGTCCAGATGGTTGAGCCGGTCACCAAGGGATGAATATAGGAGAAGTAATAAGCGAACCCGGCGCCTACGATATAGGCGATATAAGCCAAGTAATTGACACCGCCCGTGTACCAGTAAGTCATTTTCTCCCCACTAACAATTTCCTCAGCATCATAATTTTTGCGCTTGAGCAAATAGTAATCTACGATCAAAATTGCTGCCACCGGAATAAAGAGTGTTCCAACCATGAGCAAGAAATTTTGGAAATGCTCTAAGAGCCAATCTTTAAGAAGTGCGCCGATCGTGCTGATAATGCCCAAAACTAAGGCCGGAATCCAGAAGCTATGCTTGGGGAACATCGCTAAATACGACATCGTAGCACTGTAAAGAGCCATGACGTTTGTAGACAAGACTGAGAAGAAGATGATAATCGCAGCTATGAACCCCAGAGCCGGGTTAGCCTGCCCAATCAGCATGGTCGGATCATAAGTTTGAGTCATGTTGCCGAGGATGGAGAACCCAGAAACAGTGGCCCCTAAACCCATCGCAACTAAAGTGGCGGTAATATAACCGAAATAAGTTCCGATAATCGAAACTTTTTCCGACTTGCAGTTGCGGTTAAAGTCAGAAACGGATGACATCCAGGAAAAAGCCGTAGCGACAACAATGTCAAATCCAACCATGACCGTAATCGCCGGATTCTTGCTTGCTGCCATCGTGATCAAATTTCCAATGTCAAATTTATAGAACATGTAGCCAAAAACGATCACAGACAATACAAGCATGGAAGTAGCGATCAGTCTCTCTGTAGCTTCGATCCCGCGGTGGCCATAAATGGTTATTAAAACTACGACAATCTCGGTAAACACCGTAAATAGATTAATATTGCTATAACCCGTTAGGAAGTTGACCGCATGATCAAGGCTCAAACCGGCCATATAGGCTTGAATCCAGCTCCAGCCAATTAAGACAATCGTGTTTACTGCCGAAGGAAGCAACGCCCCCCTGGTCCCGAAGGCACCGCGGGTAAGAATCATTGTGGGCAGACCGGTCCTGGTCCCGATATTGCCGGTCAGAACCAGCGGTATCGTCCCCAACAGAGATCCTAAAAGAACAACTGCAAGGGCCGTAAAAAATGTCATGTCCGGAACCAAGAGCATGCCAGTGAAGACTGTGGTGACAACGACATTGGCCCCAACCCAGAGGGAAAACGTAGAAAATAGGTTCATCGACCTGTTGCTCATTGAGACCGGGCGGACATTATCATCCCCAAAACTTGTGATGTTAGCCATAATCAACCCCTCCTTAAATTTAACCCAAAGACTTAAAAGCCCCGAAGCCTTACGTTAAAGCCTGGCGGCATTTTCATCTGCTTCGTTTCAACTCGGTGACTGTGTATTGTACACTTACTTACCTGTCCTTCTCACTTCCCTCCTTTTTCCCGAGCGCAATCAACGTAAGAAACTCGTACACAATATTCGCGGCTGCAGCGGCGGTTATTTGCCCATGATCATACGCTGGCAAGACTTCGACTAAATCAAAACCAACGAAGTCCAGCCCTTTTAAGCCGCGCACCAAGGCTAGAGCCTCATCAATGCTGGCACCGGCCACCTCGGGTGTCCCGGTTCCGGGAGCATAAGCGGGGTCAAGAAAATCAATGTCAAATGAGAAAAATACCGGCCCGCTTCCGACCCTAGTCTGGATCGTCTCGATCATGCGCTCCACACCTGCTTTTTTGAACTGACTCGTGCTCCACACCTCAAAACCCAGATCCCGCGAATCCTGAAGATCCTGCCGTCCGTAAAGCCCGCCGCGCATGCCTATCTGAATCGAGCGTTTGATGTCGAGCAGACCCTCCTCGGCGGCACGCCTAAACGGGGTCCCGTGGTTGTATTTCTGTCCGAAATAACTATCCCAGGTATCCGCATGAGCGTCACAATGGATGAGGGCGACAGGCCCATGCTTTTTGGCGATGGCGCGCAATTCCCCTAGGGTGATAGCATGATCCCCCCCGAGAACAACCGGAATGATTCCCCTCTCCACGACCGGATAGAGATTCTCCACAATCTTGTCATACGTAGCCGTGATATATCCAGGGACAACGGGTATATCCCCATAGTCAACACCGGAAACATAATCAAAGACATCGATATCCTGTTCCGGGTTGTACGGACGGAGCAAGATAGAAAAATCACGGATAGCTTCCGGTCCAAACCTAGCGCCCGTGCGGAAAGACTGCCCCGTGTCAAATGGAATCCCGGTGATTACAAAATCCATGTCACTGTCAAGCTGTTCAATGTAAGGAAGCCTCATAAATGTGCGCGGGCCGCAAAAGCGCGGAGATTCGAATGAATCTTTTGGTTGATACTTGCCCATAATGTCATCCTGCCTTTCTATGTTTAAGAGTGCGATAAAATCATTACATGCAATACTAATGCCAATCTTCTGAAAAGTGTCTATTAACTAATTTTAGGCTGCTACAGAAAATCAAAGCGGGGTGTGATTATTCAAATCTGAATAGCATTTGCGGCGCCGCATTAGTGTAGTGGCTACAAACTCAGTATTCTAATTTGAATATGGTATTCATTATTGAATAGTTTGCCTTAAGCCCGTCCAAGTTTGACTTGAGGCGAAACATACCTACCCTTCACGAATATAGGTGAACTATGTTTCGTGTAGGGAGGAATTGAACATGGGTGATGAATCAGACACATCTCTTGCTCATAGCAAGTCAGTGTTACATAAAGCTAAATCATTTCTTAAGGATAAGTTGTTTCATAAAATCAAATCCTTCCTAACTGAAAACCTCCCTCAGATAGCTAGTTTCTTGCGCCTGAAGAAGTCCTTAATTATGTTCCTTACGACTACTTGTCTAATCATACTGGCAAGTGCTTGGTTCATCCGATATGCGCACACACGCATCACACCTGGGGTAACTATTTCAGGGATAAGTATAGGCAATCTCACCCAGACCCAAGCGAAA
>DAHVVW010000112.1 GCA_027357125.1 Clostridiales bacterium | reverse complement strand
CGTGCCAAGAATCATATTCTCAGCCACCGCCCCTGCGAGTGCCACCATGATTTGCTGTTCGAGCATTTCTTGGGTGTAAAGATAGAGGTCATCCTCCGGATAATGACGCACATACCCTAAGGCATTGCCACGGGAGCGAATCGAGATTTGGGCCACGGAATTCGGCTTAACCGTTTCAGCCAGAAGGGCATGCCCTCCTTCATGCACAGCCACCCGCCAGAGTTCTTCCGCCATCGGCCTCCGATCCAGCTTTTCCCCGAGCATCACCTTTTCTACTGCCTCACGCAAGTGTTTTTGAAATATAACCTTAGACTCTTCCCGCAGGGCAAAAATAGCGGCCTCATTCGTAAGGCTCTCCAAATGTGCACCGGAAAAGCCGAAAGTTTCGTGCGCGATCTGGTCCAAGTCCACATCTTCAGCCAAGGGTTTGTTTTTAGTATGGATCTTAAGGACAGCCAGGCGTCCTTCCTTATCAGGGAGATCCACTTTCACCTGACGGTCAAAGCGCCCAGGCCGCAGCAAGGCAGCATCAAGAGCTTCGGCCCGGTTGGTGGCACCCACTACTAGAATCTGCGGAGTTTGATCCGTTCCGAGGCCGTCCATCTCTACCAAGAGTTGGTTCAAAGTCTGGTCATATTCATGATGAGAAATGTTACTGCCTCTTTTCCCTCCCAGAATATCCATTTCATCGATGAAGATAATCGCACTGTGTTTTTTCTCTTTGCGGGCCACTTCACGGGCACGCTTAAACAAACTGCGCACCCTCTCTGCCCCGACACCTGCGTACATTTGCACAAACTCACTGCCGGATACTGCCATAAAAGCAGAGTTCGTATAGCGGGCTGCTGCTTTGGCCAGCAGAGTCTTCCCGGTCCCTGGAGGGCCTAAGAGCAAAATCCCTTTCAACGGCCTAATGCCCAGCTCTTTCATGCGCTCACTGTGGCGCAAGAAATCCAGGCCTTCCTGCAGTTCTTTCTTGGCTGTCCCCTGACCACCGATGTCGTCAAAGGTGATAGGAGTCGAGGAAATGACAACTCCTTTCCCTGCAGGACGGACGACTCCCCGCTCAATCACCACTCTCCAGATGAAATAAAACCCACCTGCAATAAAAAGAAGTGGCACCACATTATAACCCATAACAAAAAGGTAAACGAAAAAGCCCGCGACCGTTCCCAGAGCCAAGTCTTTGATCACTTCTCTCTCCTCCTCTCCGGTCAGTTTTTAGCGCTAGGCAGAAAACTGCCTTGCCCACGACGCTCGAGTACTGTTACCAACTGCCCATCCTGATCGTTCAACACCAAATAAACATTGTCACTGTCCATTGTAAAATCAAGCTTAACTCCAGCTTTCTCCGCCTGGTCTTTCACAGACTGTGCCATTTCCGTGAAATTCCCGCGCACAATTCCCTACTGCAAGGCAAACTGCATCTGGTTCAAGAGTTGTTCGAGCTTCGGGGTGCGCTTATCCAATAAACGAATGGGGCGCCCTGCAGCAAGATTTACTAAGTCTGTGCCTACCTGGCGCAAATCCGTGATTTGATCAGTCACCACATTCAACACTTGCTGCCCGTTGTCTTGAACTACATCAGCCGAAACCACGCCGGGAATTTGCCGGCTCTGCTCCTGAATCGACTTGTCAACCCAGTTTTTCTTATAGAAGAATTGCCCGCCAAACAATAACGAGAAAACAAGGAGCCCAACGACACTAACCAGCGTCAGCCGCTGTTTGGTCATCGTCTCTCCCCTCCTATTACTCCAACTTGTCCATACTGACATTATAGCAAATGATATCTCAATTACTTACATATAATTTTATCTAACAAAAGCAAATTAAGGAAGAAAATAAAGAAAAGAGTTTGCGAACTTGCTGCTAACTCTTCCCGTTACTTTATTTTGGTTTTATAAAAAAATCCTTAATACGCTTAACAACTTGGTCAGCTGCCTTGTTTACTGCCTACTTGCGCAGGAGTTTCCACGTCTTTGCCAGATAATCAACACCAGATACTATCGTAAAAAGCAATGCTATATAAAGTATGGGTTGACCAATCTGAATTCCAACCAGGGAAAAAGGCCAATCCTTAAGCAAAATCGCCGAGATCGCCACTACTTGGGTAACGGTCTTAATTTTACCGAGCTTACTGGCGGCGATCACTTGGCCGTCAGCAGCCGCAATCGCCCTGAGCCCCGTGACGGCAAACTCCCGGCTAATAATGACCCAGGCCAGCCAGGCAGGCACATCCCCCAGCTCGACCAGGGAAATTAAGGCAGCCGAGACCAGCAGTTTATCTGCCAAAGGGTCCATAAATTTTCCCAATACCGTCACTTGTCCGCGCTTACGGGCGATATATCCGTCAAGCCCGTCCGTAGTAGAAGCCAGGATGAAAATAAAGGCGGCTACGATGTCCTGATGCGGAAAAATCGTATGTCCTTTGGGAACTTGTAGCAGTAGGAAAACCATAAACACCGGGACTAAAATTATTCTTACCAGTGTTAATCGATTCGGCAGATTCACGAAACAACCTCTCCTATTAAATCATAACTATCAGCTTGCGTAATCGTAACCTGAACAAATTCTCCCGGTTTTAACTTACGAGCAAAGCCTTTGATATATACCTGACCATCAATCTCCGGGGCATCCCCTTGCGTGCGCCCACTGAAGCGTCCATCCGGGAGTTCCTCTTCCACCAGCACCTTAAGAGTCTGCCCGACCCAGCGTCGTTGTCTCTCCAAAGCTATCTCATACTGGAGAGCCATCACCTGTTCGCGCCGGTTTTCCCGAATCTTAGACGGGATTTGGTCTTCCCTGCGACCGGCTGTGGTCCCTTCTTCCTGAGAATACGCGAAAACACCCAATCTATCAAATTGTACTCTTTTCACATAGGAAAGTAAACTTTGAAATTCCTGCTCGCTCTCTCCCGGAAAGCCGGTAATCATCGTCGTCCGTATCACGATCTCAGGCAGTGCCTGCCGCAGTTTGTGTATTAATTCTTCAGCTTCCGCGGCAGTTCCACGTCTGTTCATTTCATGCAAAACCTTATCGTCTCCATGCTGCAAAGGCAAATCCACATAACGGCAAATCTTAGGCTCACTTTTCATCGTCTCAATCAGTTCATCTGTGAACATTTCCGGATAGCAATACATTAAGCGAATCCACTCAATTCCCTCGATCTGTGCCAAGCGACGCAGGAGCTGAGGAAGGCGTACTTCCCCATATAAATCCAAGCCGTAGCGGGTCGTGTCCTGAGCAATCAGGAGAATCTCTTTAACCCCCTCGGCAGATAAAGCTTTAACTTCAGAGATAATGGATTCTTCGCGGCGGCTGCGAAAACGCCCGCGTACGTGCGGAATGACGCAATACGTGCAGAAATTGTCACACCCTTCTGCAATCTTAACATAGGCATAATACTCAGGTGTTGACCTCCGACGCGGGGTTTTTTCAGTATAGAGATAGTCAGGATTCTCTGCTCCCAAGAAATACGCACGGTCTTTACCCGCTTTAGCCACAACCTCCACGATTTCCTCAATCTTGCCGGTACCCACAGCCCCGTCAAGTTCGGGGATTTCCTGCAGCAGCTGCTCCCCATAACGTTGGGTCAGGCAGCCAGTGGCCACAAGAATTTTGCCGCTTTCTTTGAGCTGAGCAAGTTCTAAGATCGTATTAACAGATTCTTCCTTGGCTTGATCAATAAACGTGCACGTATTAACGATAATAACATCCGCTTCTTCAGGAGCAAGGACTAAATCATATTCCTGCTCCAAGAGACCGGTCATTACTTCACTGTCAACCTGGTTTTTCGGACAGCCTAACGTAATTACAGCAAACTTTTTGCTCAACGTGCCACCTCAATTATTCCTAACTCTAACGCCTAGTATAAACCAAGTTTTTGGCAAGTGTCAAAGATATTAACTAGATATAAACTAAAAATAAGCCCTCTGAAGTGTCAGGGTGACAGTTCTCGTTGATACATCATTAAAAAAACCAACATTTTTTATGAAAAATGTTGGTTTTTCTGTGTATACCAGAGGCTGCAACACCAAGAACTTAGGTTAGAGATTCAAGAAATTGTGCCAGACCGTGACTGTCCCCTAAAGGCATAAAATGCAATCCGTTACTGGTTTCTTTGATGGCATCTACAATTTCCTGGGTAATGCGCCAGCCTTCCAAAACAGGATCTTTTGCTGTCTCCAGCCGATTAATAAGGGTGGGAGGAATTGAAACTCCAGGGACACAGCGATTTACCCAACGGGCCATCCGGGCAGAACGGAGCGGCATTATGCCTGCCAGAATTTTAACCGGAATACCTTTTACAGTCTCCATTAAAAGTCGAAATGCTTCAGGCTCAAAGACTGCCTGAGTTTGAACAAAGGAAATCCCAGACTCCACTTTGCGTTGCAACTTCCAAATCTGAGCTTCGAGCCCGTCAAACGCAGAGTTCACCACCGCCCCATAGCAGAACTCTGTCATATCTGTCAACGGCCGGTCGTTGGCATCGAACCCCTGATTAAGTTTGTGCAATAAGGCTAGGAGCTGCACTGAATCCAAATCGTACACCGCTTTGCTGGCAGGATGATCGCCAAGCATAGTGTGATCTCCGGTAACCACCAGCACATTGCGGATGCCAAGGATGCCGGCTGCAAGGAGGTCTGCTTGCAGAGCAAGCCTGTTGCGATCCCGGCATGAAATCTGATAGATGGTCTCGAAGCCACGCACTTGCAATATGTGTGCCAATCCCAGGGGCGCAGCATGCAGACGGGCACCTGGATTGTCAGGAAGATTAAACGCATTAACAAAAGGCCGGAGCTCATCCGCCTGCAGTAACAGATGTTTGAAATCAGTACCGCGGGGTGGAATTAGCTCTGCCGTTATCAGAAAATCTTCCCGAACTAAGTCTTCAGCAAAAGACATGGTTCAACCCTTCTTAACTTACTCAACTGTACGGGCATAATCCTTAAAGAACTGAGGCCAAGGCTTTGGACCTTCATGCTTGCTTCCTAGACTATAAATAACGCTCCATACACATGAGGCCAGATTGTTAACTTCGCACGCGCCATTACTGGCACCCCCGCACGGACCACATACCAGACTCTTCGCACACAGCCGGATCGGGCATATTCCGCCCGTTTGCGCAAGCATACAATCCTCACACTGCAGACAAGCTAAGCGCACCGGCCAGGTCATCTGGCATGCCCCCTGGATCTTGCAATTTGCTCTGCTGCCGCGCTAAATGTCTTCTCTAGTATAAGAAGAACCCTTAAAACTTCCTCTTCATGCTGAGTAAGGTCGTATTCCCAATGCGTAAGGTAATCCGAGTTATTTAGCTGTACACTTTTGCGCGGATCTAAGAGGGCGGAAAGCTGGTCTGAGGTAAAGCCTGAAAAGGGCGGTAAATCTGCGATTAGGCCATGTATATCTTCCGCCTTATTAAGGGAGTTAATTAAGGCTGCGGCCTCATCCGGACCGGCGTTGTCCGGCAGCAGATACTCCGCAAAGCGAACAGGCAGAGATTCACAGGTTTGGCGCAGAAGAGCCCTGGGAAAACCGGAACTGTAACCTTCTACATAGACAGCGGCTAAGGAAACCTGAACTCGGAGGCACCCGAACAAAAACTCCAAATCCTCGGTAAGAGCCTCTAAACTTCTCCTAATAAATAAGTGAAAATCAATTTGTTCTTGGAATAAGGCAACCGCCACTGGAGACCCCTCCTTCTTAATCCATTGGATTTTCAAATTATAAATAATTGTAGCCGCTTACTCGCTTGAAGACAATAATTATACCTTGAATTACCAGAAATCAAGATCTAAGAGCACTTTTCCCAATGCTATTGGTATACCGTATACCAATTCAATGACATTTTTCCACGTTCGGCACCTGGTGGCGAGTATTCAACCAATTAATTAAATTTTTCGTACATTCAACATAAAGAAGGTACCATTTCTCGCCCCTCTCACTGAACCACAGGTTCAATAACTGATTCTAATCTAACTGCACAAAATCGGCCTTTTGCCCTATAACTACATCGTCAGGCTCAAAATCCGTTAACTTAAAGCGAGTTCCGACCGCTCTTAGCATTTCCATCGAATCCTGAAGGCGCTTAAGATTATCTTCCAAGAACATAATCTTGTCAGCCTGAGTCTCGTTAAGCTTAAGTATTTGTCCAAGCTGCTCAGTACTGGAACGGGCAAACTGCAAAGCCTGATGAGCATCAGCCACAGCTTCTTCCCCACCGGCGGCCATTTCTTGACTGGCGGCAGACACGGACTGAAGTTCGTCTGTCAACTGACTTAAAGTCTTTAGGATACTGGCAAAGGATTGCCCGGCTTGGCCGACAATTGCTGTCCCCTGATCCACTTCCTTGATGCCGTTCTTCATCATATTGACACTTGTTTGGATAACCGCGGTAATTTCCTCAATTAACTTGCTAATTTCGTGCGTAGCTTGGGTAGTTTGAAGTGCCAGGCTTTTTACTTCCTGAGCCACCACAGCAAACCCCTTCCCTTGCTCTCCGGCCCTGGCTGCTTCAATGGCTGCATTTAGGGCAAGGAGATTAGTCTGAGAGGAAATTCCCTGAATTGTTTGCACGATTGTGCTAATGCTTGCGGATTTTAACTCCAGTTCAGATAAGGACAGTGCTGTTTCATGCACTCTTTGCGAAATTCGCTCCATTTGATTCTTAGCTACCACAACTGAACTTTCCCCTGCCCGGGCTTG
Organism: Clostridiales bacterium; assembly: GCA_027357125.1. Classification (GTDB taxonomy): domain Bacteria; phylum Bacillota; class Desulfitobacteriia; order Desulfitobacteriales; family Desulfitobacteriaceae; genus Paradesulfitobacterium. The sequence goes on along the minus strand of DAHVVW010000112.1, from coordinate 307 downwards.
ATCAAGCATTGACGTGGAAAACTCGGCAACTCCGGTTGTTTTGTCAGCCACGTGTTGCACCAACTGCTCCATTTCTTGCAAGACGTCATCAGCAGCCTGCAGGGAAGTAAGCCCTTGTTCTGTGGCAACGACAACTTGTCTCGAAAAGTCTGTAATCCCCTCGTTTGCTTGGTGCAAAGCAGTAAAAGAATCATTAAACTCCACCAGCGTTTCCTTGATCGCTCTAATTTCAAGCCAGATCTGATACACAATGGCGCGTAAACTCTCTTCCATTTCGTGAACTGACTTTGCCAGCTGCCCGATCTCA
>DAHVVW010000111.1 GCA_027357125.1 Clostridiales bacterium | reverse complement strand
TCGCCTTTAGTCAAAATCATCGCTCCGCCCGGAAAATCCTGCAGAATTCGATGAGTAAACTGGACGAATTCTTCCCTTAGTTGATGAACATGTGTATCGTTATGCCCTTTATCATTAATAAGGTCAATATGAATAACAAAAACTACCGTGCGACTGGCTAGGTTAAAGTTCAGATGCCCAGCCCGCCTTATTACATCGTCCTCAACCCGGAAATTTCCGCTAATAAGATCTTCCAGCAACTCCACCCTAATTTGTTTCTCTGTGTCATACACAATTTTCTGTTTTAAAAATTCAAGGGCTACTATTGTTGAAGCATGTTCTACAGCCATAACATCCTGATTATCGAGGACCCGGTGGGTTTCCAGGATGACCAGAAAACCGTGCAAACTGCCATTAATATCAATGCGAACTATCACCAGTGGCTGAGTATGTCCTTCCATCTGAAGCTGAAAACGATGCCACCGGTGGGGATTTAATGAAAAGAAATGTAGCTTTTCTTTTTCCAACTCGGCTAACACATTTTCCTCAGAACGCTCCCAGCTGCAGCCATTGATCTGGGGCGGCCAGGCGCTGGCAATTAAATCGCCTTTGCCATTAACAATCAGCACCGGGTTACCTGCTAATTCCACCAGAGTGTGGCATACGCTAGGCAAACCGTTGCTATTAAGTACTATTTCTAACAAACGATTGTGGATCTGCTCGGATTTCTTCAGCCTGGCCAGCTGATCGCTAATCAGAATCTCAAAAAGCGGCACCATAAAATCCATATACGGAATATCGCCCGGCAATTCAATCAGAGGCATCCCAACCTCGTTGGCGTATTCCAGCATATCTTCAGGAATGGTTTGGAAATACTGTCCGGGTTTAATTCCGAATGCCGCTACCCCTTTGGCCGCTAAATCGTAAACGAGGCGTCTCCGCTCCTTCCCACTGTCTTGGAGGGCAAACCCGGCTGTAACCAGCAATTCGCCGCCTTTCATCCACTTGGTGACTTCAGGCACTTCCATAATGTTCACAAAGTTAATGACATTGTCTAAACCCTGATAGCCGGCTACGACTTTTGCTTCCCGCAGGGCTTCAACATTGAGAGCTTGCCGCACAGTTATCCCCATGAAATCACCCCTTTACAAATTAAGCCTGTAATTATTAATCCTTATATATTCCGACTATTCGCATTGTTTGTATTAAATTCGTTCTCTCTTAGCTTATTCCTTTGTACCATTGGTACAACTCATTAATTATTTTTTAGACCGTTATTATAATAATAGAAAGATATTTGGTCTAAATTGGGTTCATGTCGCAAGGAATCGGCAAAAGAGCAAGAGGCTGCCGTCCTAACGAACCGCAGCCTCTTGCACACGAGTTGTTTTGATTTATACCTCAAGGACTCTCACGTTTTATATAATCCGTCTTAGTTACTGTACATACACAATGACATAGCGCACTCCCCATGACCTAGCTGCTTCTTCCGAATCCATATACAAATCGATCCGGTTCCCTTTGATAGCCCCGCCGACATCAAGCGCCTCGGCCTGGCCATATCCGTCAACGTAAAGTTTGCTCCCCAGCGGGATCACCCGCGGGTCAACGGCCACAACACCCCAGCGCACCGCAGCACCGATGGCAGTGCGTCCACCAGGCTCACAATAAGCGGTAGCCTTCACCTGGTAAGCCCGCTTAAAATTCACCACGGCACCGCCCCGGGAAATTGAAGTCTGTGCTCCTCTTGACACCACTTGATTGACCGGAGCCAAGGCTACGCGTTGGGCCAGGACTTGCCGGTCAACTTCCTTGCCGTCCTCTAAGACCAGCTTCACAGTCTGCTCCTGCAGCCCGTTAGCGCCCCGTTTAACTACCTTGTCCGGAAGCCCAACTGGAAAATCAGCAGCTTGAGCCACTGTTTGATAAGGTATCTCCGTTTTAACGCTTTCAACTTTTTCAACGACCCTAACTACCTGCACCCGGTCGTTAGGCGCAAGCATATGATCCAGCGGCAGGGAAACCTTATCTAGGGAACCTACCGTAATATTTAATTTGGTCAAAGCTTCCGCTACCAAGCGTGGAGCCAAGTATGTATCATATTCCTTGCCATCGGCCTGCACATGAATCGGAATTGAGCGCTGAACTGCTAGCTCTGCCCCTGCTGGGAGCACGTCCGCGCGGGGCAGATTTACCTCGTCAACTTCTTTCAGGTCTAAATTATAACGTCCAGATAAATCAGTCAGAGCGTCTCCGACAGTCGCGGCAACCGTGCGGGTTTCATATGTTTTGCCATCTACCGTTAGCTTTACAGGAACACTGCGGGTAACCTTGACAACCATTCCTTTGCTTAGGCGCGTTCCCCGGGAGGGTGCCACCGCATCTTCCGGGTAAATGCCAAGGCGGGAGTGTTCCAGTGCCCCTCCGACCGTGTTAAAGATTGTTCTTACATTCTTGGTTTGACCGTCAATTTCTACACTCATGCTCTTCAACTGAACCAAAACCGGGGTAATGAGCAATGCCAACAAGGCTAGACCGGCGAGGGCAAGCTTGACTTTGCCAAAGCGTCGGATCAGGATCATCACCCTAATCCTGGTCTGTCCCAACATCTAATCGCTTCACTCCTCAAATCTTTTTTCTAACTTTCTGTCCCTCAATCCCGTGAGTTTTACCTTCTTGAAAACGTGCATGATATCCTTTTATTTCCATATATATCCTGCAACTTCATTGTAACGGATCAGTGGTCTGTTGTCAAAGCTAAGGTGTTATCGTGAAAAGATGATATTTGTCGAAACACTTCAGTTATTTTGGAGGAGAAAGACCTGAACCGGGCGCCTGCCCCATTCGAGACAACGGTTGAGCGAGGAAAAAAAGACATCAACTTTTTGCCCCTTAATTGCTCCCCCGGTATCAGCAGCGATGGCATACCCATATCCCTCAACATAAACTTTGCTGCCCAAAGGGATCACTTTCGGATCCACGGCGATCAGGCCTTCGCGCGGGTAAACGCCGGTTGCAGTGCGATTGCCGGTATATGTATAAGCGGTAGCCTCCATCACAAATGAGCGGCTTATCTCAAGCTTGCTTATATCGGCCTGTTCTCCGCTCACGGGCTTGGTGTTTCTGATTACTACCCTTTTCTTGGGTGCGTTGAGGATAAATTCATTAACCACATACTCTTCATTAACTTCTCCATTAACTAAAATACTCTTAACGACCCGGCGCTGAATCCCTTTTTGCCCTTCCTCCAGTATCCTGCTCATCCCCGGCGGAATCTCGTTCGTTTCCCGGAACTCCGTGGGGGCATTCACGGGTACATCTTCCAGGCGTATTTCTGTTGTAATCCTCTCAACCGGATTAAGCGGAGCGTTGGTGCTCTCCTGTTCAAGTGGAGGCAACACATAGGGAACTGCCAGCGTTTCGCTTTTAGGCAGCATGCTCGTCGGAAATGTCAAGGGAATCTGACCCAGGGATGAATTAGCCAACCCACTCGTTCCTGCTACCAGCACTGCTGTTCCTCCCAGATATGAACTCCAAAGCCGGGTCTGACGCCAATAATCAGCAAAAGGCGTAATAGGCAACGAATACATTAATTTCCCCCCTTGCTTCAATCTATGAAGACAAGGGAGGAAAAATTACTTTTTGCCAATTATTGTTATGATTCATGCCGCGTAAACAGCGTTTCCGCATTACGCCAGGCTTGGGCGGCAACTTCCTCCAGGGACATGTTTCGAGCCCGGGCCAGCCGTACAACCACTTCCCGCACATATGCCGGCTCGTTGCGTTGGCCGCGATACGGTTCCGGAGTGAGATAAGGGGCGTCTGTCTCAACCAGGAAACGGTCGTGCGGCACTTTTTCAGCTACCTCTGCTGTCTGGCGGGCATTCTTGTACGTCAGCGGCCCGGCAAAAGAGAGGTAAAAACCCAAATTCAGGAGGAGCTTGGCCATCTCCCAGGAGCCTGAGTAGGTATGAAACACACCCCCATGCTTGGGCTTATGTTCCTTAACGATTTTATAGACATCCTCATGGGCGTCCCTGTTATGAATTATGATTGGCAAACCTGCCTGGTCAGCGAGTTCTATTTGATGGATAAACGCCGCCTGCTGCAAAGTGCGGGGAGAAAGATCACGGTAATAGTCAAGCCCGATTTCCCCCCAGGCCACAACCTTGGGATCTTCAGCCAGCTGGAGGAAGGTATCCCAGGCTGAGTCAGAGGCTTCCTTGGCATCATGCGGGTGAATCCCTACCGCCGCATAGATAAAGTCATATTCCCGGGCCAGATTGACTGAGCGTTCAGAGGAGGGCAAGTCATAGCCCACATTGAGGATACGGGTAACCTCAGCAGCCTGCGCCCGCTTTAACATTTTAGCAAAATCTTCCCGGAAGCGGGGATCATCCACATGAGCATGAGTATCCCAGATCATTTGACTTGTGCGCCTCCCGGCAAATCCTTTTCCAGAGTGAGCACTTCCAGAGCGCCTCCGTGCGAAGCCGCCAAAATCATCCCCTGCGAAGTGATCCCTCTGAGCTTGGCAGGTTTAAGATTGGCAACCACTACAACTTTGCTCCCTACTAAATCCTCCGGAGCGTAATGCTGCGCAATTCCGGAAACCACTGTGCGCACTTCCCCTGCTACCTCCAGTTCCAGCCTGAGAAGTTTATCTGTTTTCTCCACTTTCTCCACACTGACAACTTTAGCCACACGGAAGTCAAGCTTCGCAAAATCCTCGATGCTTACCTCTTCTTTAATCGGTTCAAACTCCGGGGCAGCCTGAGCACCTACAGCCTTGTTCTCTGCATCCATGTCCTTGTTCTCTCCTTCAACTAATTGCGCAATATCTACGCGTGGGAACAGGGGCTCTCCTTTTTCCACGATTGTGCCGGGGGCCACTACACCCCATTGGCTTGCTTCCTCCCATTGGCCGGGATCACGGCCAATGAGCTTGCTGATTTTCGGTGCCAACCCCGGCATGAACGGTGCGCACAGAATATTGAGAATGCGGATCTCTTCCACAAAATAATAGAGTACGGTATTGAGCCGATCCTCCTGCCCCCCCAGTTTGGCCAAAGACCAGGGAGCAGTCTCATCCACATATTTATTGCAGCGGGCCACGAGGCGCCAGATCTGTTCCAGCGCTCCGGCAGGATCGAACGCGTCCATTCTTGCTTCCACACCGGCTTTAACATCCAGGATTAAGGCCTTTATCTCCTGTTCCAGAGACGTGTCAGAGCCGGACTTAGGCACAACCCCCCCGCGGTATTTCACAACCATGGCCAGGCTGCGAGAGACAAAATTTCCGAGGTCATTGGCCAAGTCGCTGTTTAAGCGTTCGACCAGGGCATCCTCGGAATACGTTCCGTCAGTGCCCACCTGCATTTCCCTCAGTAGGAAATAACGGATAGCGTCAGATCCGTAGCGCCGGATCAGTTCAAACGAATCCTGCACATTGCCGCGGGACTTGGAGATTTTGCCCCCTTCTTTACTCAAAAACCAACCGTGTCCATACACTACCTTGGGCAATGGCGCGCCTAAAGCCAACAGAATAATAGGCCAGATTACCGCGTGAAAACGCACAATGTCTTTGCCCATCAAATGCACGTCAGCCGGCCAGTAATGTCCATATTTTTCCCCTTCCGGATAGCCCAAGGCTGAGATATAATTGATAAGGGCATCAAGCCAGACATACACTACATGCTTCTGATCGAAGGGCACCTGAATTCCCCACTGGAAAGTAGTGCGGGAAACGCAGAGGTCTTCCAAGCCGCTTTCGATAAAGCGGATCATTTCATTACGACGTGATGCCGGTTGAATAAACTCCGGATTCGCCCTGATATGAGCAAGAAGGTGCTCTTGGTACTTGGAAAGGCGGAAGAAATAGCTTTCCTCTTTGAGCAGCTCTACTTCCCGTCCGCAGTCCGGATTCGGGCATTTCCCGTCAACCACCTTGTTTTCAGTCCAGAAGGTCTCACACGGGGTGCAGTACCAGCCCTCATACTCAGATTTATAAATATCCCCCTGTTCATACAGGCGGGCAAATATCTCCTGCACAACCTTATGATGGCGTTCCTCAGTGGTACGAATAAAATCATCATTGGAGATATCTAAAAGCTGCCACAGCTCTTGGAATCGTTCTACAACCCCGTCCACATATTCTTTGGGGTTCATCTTCTTACCTTCAGCCGTACGCACAATCTTCTGGGCATTTTCGTCCGTGCCTGTGAGGAAATAAACATCATCTCCCCGCAGTCTGTGGTACCGGGCCAAAGCATCAGCCGCAATCGTGGTGTAGGCCGTGCCGATATGCGGCGAAGAATTCGGATAAAAAATAGGTGTTGTTATGTAATATTTCACCTTGCAGCATCCCCCTTTTTCGCTCAAAGCAGCCTATTTTCTGCCTTACACGTCATTTTCGTTTAATAATATCACTTTTAGGGACAAATGAAAAATATAGATAAAAATGGTTGACTTTTAATGGAACCATTGGTATCATAAGGGTGATGCTTCCTGTCGAAAGATGTTGTAAAAGGAGTGGTCATTTGTGATGAAATCAACTGGAATCGTGAGAAAGGTAGACGAACTCGGTCGAGTCGTATTGCCGATTGAACTCCGCCGCACTCTGGGAATCGACGAAAAAGACGCTTTAGAGATCTATGTCGATCAGGAGAAAATTATCCTTAAAAAATACGAGCCTGCTTGTGTTTTTTGTGGCAATGCGAGCGACGTTCAAATCTTCAGAGGTAAGAATGTTTGCCGCGAGTGCGCAGCAGCTATGGGCGAATCTGTCGCCGAAACCTCTGTTGACACCAAAGCTGTCTGATTGACTTAAATCGGCAGATTCCCACATCCCTGATCCTAATAGGCACTGTTCTGAAGAGTACATAAAATTCAGAGCTTGCATCCTAAGATCGGTTAAGAAGGTCCGACGCCCGTAACAGGGCAGCGGGCCTTTTTAATTTTTCATTTGCTCGATTAGACTGCGGTAGACCTCGCGCTTGCTCACCCCATAGCGTTTCGCAACTTCTTTCATCGCCTCCTGGCGTGCCAGACCGGCAGCG
>DAHVVW010000110.1 GCA_027357125.1 Clostridiales bacterium | reverse complement strand
TAGCTTGACTGAATGCAACAAGATGCAGAACAAGAACCGCGATTTAATCGCGTGCGTAAAAAAAATCCAGAAGTTCGGGCTACAGGTACAGGGGGGATTTATCGTAGGCTTTGACAACGATAACGCGACAATTTTTGATCGTTTAATCAGCTTTATCCAGGAGAGCGGTATCGTCACAGCGATGGTCGGGTTATTGAATGCGCCCAAAGGAACAAAACTGTATCGGCGCTTAGCCGGAGAAGGCCGACTGATGGAAGATTTCTCCGGGAATAATACAGACTTTACCATGAACTTTATTCCCAAAATGGACAGGGAAATGTTGGTCAAAGGCTATCAACGGATCGTGGAAACCATTTATTCACCCAAAACATATTATGAGCGTGTGCTGACCTTTCTCAAGGAATACACCCCTGAAAAGGCCCCGACGGTGCATCTGAATATACGCTACATCATGGCCTTCTTCAGATCTGTCATACGTTTAGGCATCATCGGTAAGGAAAGACGTTATTACTGGAGACTGATCTTCTGGTCTTTATTTAAGTCTCCCAAGACTTTTCCCTTGGCCGTCACCTTATCCATCTATGGCTTCCATTTCAGAAAAGTATTCGAAAGAACTTCCTAGGACTTCATAGAAGTGCAGTCCTAATTTGGCAGCCCTCTCCAGCAAAGACGGCGGGATCAGATAGGAAATCAATGACAGTTTGGTGCTCCCCATGCGATGATCAAGGCATACTACCAAAAGGAGTCTGTATGATGTTGATTGACAACGCGATCAAAGCCTGGAAATTAACTAAACGCTTCGACAGCTTTACCGCAGTCAATGGGATCGATTTCTCCGTCCACGCGGGAGAATGTTTCGGGTTGTTAGGCCCTAACGGAGCTCACTCAATTCCGCCAGCCCGCGCAGTTAATGTAATCTATTTCTGCCGCCGAGGAATTAACTGGGAAAAACAAGTGGAATGAGGTATAATAAATTAGAGTTTTGCGGGGGTGTTTTTGTGTCTCAGAACATTATCTTTACAAAAACAGAATTAAGAGCGCGACTCCAAAGTTTTATAGAAATCATCAAGCATAGAGACAGCATAGTTGCCTTATACCTTTTCGGTTCGTATGCCGCCGATCGGCCAACGCCCTTAAGCGATATTGACCTGGCTGTCTTGTTTGAAAAATCTGTTGATCGGGAATTGTTCCTGCCAGAACGGTTGCGCTTATTAGGAGAACTGTCAATAATTCTAGGCACGGACAGAGTTGAACTGATCGTGCTGAATGAGGCACCTCCTAGTCTAGGATACCGGGTGATAAGAGACGGAAAATTATTATTTGCCGGAAATAATTCGGACAGTCAGATTGTAAATTTCAAAGTTAAAATACTTGACCGGTATTTCGATTATCAAACGGCACAGAGGATATTTTCCGAAGGTCTGGCCAGACGCATACAGGAGGGTGGTTTTGGTGGTTGATAAAGAGAAAATCGAACAAAGGCTGGTAAAACTTGAGCAGGCGATGCGCAAGCTAAAGGAAATTGCATTGCAATCTTGGGAACAATACAACAATAGTGAAGCACTAAGAGACAGGGCAGAACGCAACCTACAGGTCGCTGCTCAAGCCTGTATTGATATAGCCAACCACATTATTGCAGACAGAGGTTATCGTACTCCTCAGGGATATGCGGAAAGTTTTTCAGTTTTGGCTGAGGAAGGAATCATTTCCGACAGACTGGCTGACAAGATGAAAATGGTTGCCGGGTTCCGAAATATCCTTGTCCATGACTACCTGGAAATTGATAATAAGATTGTATACTCAAGTTTAAACCACCTAGACGATTTCAAGCAATTTGCATCAAATGTTTATAAATTGCTTTAGTTTGTCAGACCCCCAGGGTTTCCCGACCCTGCACATACGCCTGGATTTCGTCCAGGAATTCAGCGCCGTACTTCTCGAGTTTTTTCTCCCCCACGCCGTTGATACGAAGGAGAGCCGTACGCCCGGTCGGACAGGACTCCGCCATCTCCCGCAGGGTATTATCTGCAAAAATCATGTACGGCGGCAGCTTTTCCCGTGCTGCGATAGCCCGGCGCAAAACGCGTAAGCGTTCAAACAAGCTCTGCGGATCGGCATTCTTCTTCTCTATTTTACGGAGAACCTTTCGAAAAACTTTAGCCTCCCCTTTCAGGACAGGCACAACTTTGGGTTCCAGTTTAACCAGCGGGTACTCCCCTGTACTCAAGCGCAAATAGTTTTCTGTGATTAAATAGTTCATGCAGTCTTTAATTTCCTGAACCGGCATCTGATTCATTAAACCGTAAGTGGAAAGCCGGTCGAACTTTAGTTCAAGGACTTTTTTGTTGCGCGAACCTTTCAGAACTTCCGCAACCAGATTCATCCCAAATCGCTCACGCATACGGTAAATACAGGAAAATATCTTTTGCGCTTCAATCGTGAAATCCACTGTTTCGCGGTCATCCTTGCAGTTTCCGCAGTTGCCGCATTCTTCAGGCACATCATTTTCCCCAAAGTACTCCAGGATCGTTTTGCGCAGACACCGGGTTGTATGGCAGTAATCCACCATCTCCTGCATTTTCTTCAGTTCACTCAGCTTGCGTTCTGGGTGCAAGGTGGTTTGTTCAATCATGTGCCTTTGCAATACGACATCCTGGGGAGAATACACAAGGATACATTCTGCCGGTTCCCCGTCCCGGCCCGCCCGTCCGGCTTCTTGATAATACGCTTCCATGGTTTTAGGCATATTATAGTGAAGCACGTAGCGCACATTGGACTTGTCAATCCCCATACCAAAGGCATTCGTCGCCACAATCACATTCACCCGATCATGCAGGAAATCCTCTTGGTTCTGTTGCCGTTCAATATCATTCATTCCGGCATGATACTTACCCGCTTTAATTCCTTTCCCGGCCAAAAACGCCTGCAGCGCATCCACCTCTTTGCGAGTGGCCGCATACACAATTCCGCACTGTTCCGGATGCGCTTGCACGTATTCCAGGAGAAACACTTTTTTGTTCTCCCCGCGCAAGGTAGAAAACGTGAGATTCGGCCGGTCAAAACCGGTGACGAAGATCTTAGGATTGATTAACCGCAGCAGGCGCACGATATCCTGTTTGACCTCTGCGGTCGCCGTCGCGGTAAAAGCGCCGACCAAAGGCCGCTGTGAGAGTCCTTGCAAAAACGGCCCCAAACGAAGATAGCTCGGCCGAAAATCATGGCCCCATTGGGAAACGCAATGGGCTTCATCAATGGCCACAAACGAAATTGGCAACGATTCTAACAGGGAGGCAAAACTCTCCGTCTCCAATCGTTCCGGGGCTATGTACAACAGCTTATATTCCCCGAGACGGGCCTTCTCGATGCGATTCCGGGTTTCCCGGAGCGTCAGGGAACTATTAATAAAGGTCGCCGGAACTCCATACTGCTCAAGCGCGTCGACCTGATCTTTCATAAGAGAAATTAGGGGCGAAATAACAAGGGTGACTCCTTCGAACAATAAGGCCGGAATCTGATAGGACAAGGACTTCCCCGCTCCCGTCGGCATGATGGCTAACGTGTCAGAACCCTGAAGCAAGCTTGCGATGACTTTTTCCTGGCCCTCCCGCAACTGAGAGTACCCGAAATATTTCTGTAAAATCTGGAGGGCTTTGTTCATCATGGCGTTCAACTCCTTAATCCTAAAATCGATAGGTCCAGAAAGACTCTTGCTCGAGAAAGCGGGAAATTGAGCTTTTCGAACCAAACATCAGTTGTGACTGTGACCTATGTGCCCGAATTGCTGCCAGCTTCATATCTACCACGGCAGAGATATCGTTGTTGATATCCGGCGGACCAATGGCCTCCTGACACATGCGTGCAAAAGCATGTGCGTAAACCACAGGGCGTTCGTCAGCGGAAAGACGGGAAATAGCCCGAATAGTCACTTCCCCAAGTGCATTGTGATCCGGGTGTACCGCATATCCGGGATAGTGGGTAAGTACCAGCGAAGGCCTAACCTCGCGGATTATTTGTTCAAACCTGCTAGTAAGTGCTTCAGGTTCCTCAAACTCGATCATTTTATCCCGCAGACCGAGTTTAATCAAATGTTTGATGCCAAGAACCTGACAAGCTTTTTCCAGCTCTGCTTCCCTAACATGAGGCAGCGACTCTCGGGTGGCGAAAAATGGTTTCCCCATGTTGCGTCCCATTTGGCCCAGGGTAGCGCAAACATAAGTAACCGGTATACCCGATTGAGTGAAGAGGGCTATGGTCCCGCCACAGCCAAATGTTTCATCATCCGGATGAGGGAAAACCACCAGAACATGTTGTGCCAAGGATCTTACCTCCTGCGTTTATCGGTTACAGTTCAAACGGATTCAGACTGAGTTCCAGCGCTACAGCCAATCGTCCCTCTTCATCATGACCGGCCAGTAATAGCCGTCCTTCTTGGTCCACCTCAAAGTCAGTCAACCCTTCGGCATAAACCCAGCCGAGTTCCATCTTGAGTCCGACCCGATACGGGCGGTCGCCCGTGATAACCCCTCTCCCAAAACGGATCCGGCCATTGCGAATATATGCTCCGACAGCCATTTTACTTTCCTGGCGATGGACGGCATAAGCCCCGTTAGTAGTCTCCAGATGGAGGTACACTTCACGGTTAAGAAAACCGTCCAGCACAGATTGTACAGTCACCTTCTCAATTGGGTTCATGAACTTATCACCACCTCGACGAATACATTGTCAACTTGTTATGTCTTGGCAAACTCAAATTTCAGGGTTCCGTTCTCTCGGTCTTCCCAGGTCAGATAAGCTGAGAATGATTTGCCGTTTTTAGATTTGAAACCTTTAATCAAGGGTGTCTTACCCTTTTTTAACAGGCTTTTCATCTGGCTCGGAGTTAGCACTTTGCCACAGATGGGACTTTTCCATACCACAAAGCGACAGCCAGACCGCCAATTAGCACACCCATACCCTTTCTTCCCTTCGATCACCATCCCCCCGCAGCTAGGACAGACACCTAAATCGAGGTTCGCTGTTCGTGATTCGATATTCGATTGAGCAAATCCTTCGGGGCCTTGTTGGGTTTTGGAGGTTTTTTTCTCTTCTACTTGTGATGTTAAACCGTCATGGGAGTCTACTCTTAATATCGAGGTTCGATGTTCGTGTTTCGCGGTTCGAGTGGATGCTTTTTTGGCACTTCCTCCGGCCTTACGGGCTGACCCGGAAGGCGCAAGGGCCAGAGGTGATTTTCCGTGAGCTCGTTCGAACGAACGCAGTTCTTCAATCATGCGGTCTATGGCCTCGGCGACACTTAGCATGAATTTTTCTAAAGCCAATTCTCCTTTTTCCACTCTGGCCAGATCAAACTCCATTTGTCCGGTCATTTCGGCGCTAATCAGAAGCCTCGAATGAGGAAGCCGCTCCCGGATCAGCCGGATAAGCTCACTCCCCTTCTCGGTCGCCTTAATACTTTTTGTTCCTGTACAATATACCCTCGCTGTAACAGGTTCTCCAAGATGGCAGGTCGGGTAGCCACGGTACCCAAGCCTTTCCCTTTTAATTGTTGGCGCAGTATCTCATCGTCGATCTGCTTGCCGGCCGTTTCCATAGCCTTGAGCAAATCTCCTTGTGTAAAGCGTTTAGGTGGTTTGGTCGTCTTTTCTTCAACAAGGACCCGGTTCGTTTGTACAGCCTCCCCGGATTGCAAGGGCGGGAGGGCTGTGTTCTCAGCATCAGCCTGCTCACTATCTTTTGAAGAACGTTCCTCATCTTCTTCAGATCCGTAAACTCTCTTCCAGCCCGCACTAAGCATCACCTTACCTTTGGTGCGAAATAGTTCGCTTGCCACTTCGGTTATCACTTGAGTCTGCTGGTAACGGGCAGCCGAAAACCAGATCGCCAAAAACCTGCGCACGATGAGATCAAACAGTCTTCGCTCCCCATCGGTGAGCCGCTCGATGCTAATTCTCTCTGTCGTCGGGATAATCGCATGGTGGGCGGTAATCGTATTGATGATCCTCTTGCCCTTAGGTACACCTAAACGACTCGCTTCTTCAGCCAAGTTAAGATAAGGCCCTTGGCATACAGCCTGCAAGTGAGCAGGCAGTTTCGGAACCAGGTCGACCGGTAGATAGGGGCAATCTGTCCGTGGATAGGTAATGGCTTTTTTCTCATACAAAGACTGGGCTAGCTGGAGCACCTGCTCGGCGCTGAAACTATAACGCTTCGAGGCGGCTACTATCAGACTGGTGAGGTCAAATAACAACGGCGGCGGCTCCGATACTTCCTTTTGCTCCAGCTTAACGACAGTGCCTGGTTTTCTCTGCGTTTTCGCTGCAATTTCCTCAGCCAGCTGACGTTCAGTCAGGCGGTATGCGTCCTCGCCCGGTTTAAACCATCTACCTTCATATTTTCCCTGGGTGGCCGCAAACTCGGCCCGCACTTCAAAATAGGGCTCAGCCACAAATTGTTGTATCTCCCATTCCCGCTCCACGATCAAGGCCAGGGTGGGAGTCTGCACTCTACCGATTGAAATTACGTTAGGCTTTTTATGTACCGGGTCGAAGCTCCCAAATAGCGCTGAAAACCCTTCCGTCAGATTCATGCCAAAGTCCCAGTCAGCAAAGGAGCGGCCATACCCGGCGGCAGCCAAACCGGCGACTGATTCCGCAGATCGAAGATTGTTCAGGCCTTCCCGGATCGCCTCACCGGTCAATGAAGAAACCCACAAGCGCGCCAGTGGTTTCTGACAGCGAACGGAGTCCCACACCTCCTGAAAAAGCAATTGTCCTTCCCGATCGGCATCTGTCCCGCAAATCACCTGCTCAATATCCTTCGATTTCAGCCACTGTTGAATAACATGGTACTGTTTGCGCGCCTCGGATTTCACCACCCTGCGGAATTCCCGTAAGCCAGGCAATACCGGCAAGCGCTTGAGACTCCAGCGCCGGCCAACCCGTTCGAGATCCATATACACTTCCGGCCGCTCCAGTTCCAAAAGGTGACCGAAGCACCAGGTAATCACGTACTTTTCATTTTCCAAATACCCATCCTTTTTCCCCTGCACACTGAGGGTCCGGGCATATTCCC
>DAHVVW010000010.1 GCA_027357125.1 Clostridiales bacterium | reverse complement strand
TAGGAAAAGAGATCTGCCATGCGTACAAACATCGCCGGAAACCAGTATTTAAGGATCACTACAAAACCCAAAAGCAAAAGCGCCGATGTCAGTTCCTGGCTTTTAAGAACCTGGCCTTTTTTACGGGCATCCTGGCGCCGCCGAGGCGTCGCGGGGTGCTGCTTTTCGCTCACATCCCCCACCCCCGGTAAATTTGCAGAATCCAATCCATACTTTTGTCAAACAGGCGTGCGATAGATTCCCCCAAAAACGGTACCGCCATAATTAAAAGAACAAAACCAAAAATTATCTTTACTGGAAACATCACGGAAAAAATATTTAACTGAGGCACGGTGCGCGATAAGAGGCCCACACCCAAATCCGCCACCAGGAGCGCCCCGAAGACGGGAAGCGCCAGTTGGGCAGCCAGCGCAAAAACGCTGCTGACAAGCTCGATATAGAAATTGATTCCGGGAGGAAAATGGCTTACGTTGATGGGAATATAGGCATAACTTTTGACCATGGCTGCAATCAGGTAGTGATGGGCATTGGTTGCCAGCAGAAGCATCGTAGCCAGAATTAATTGGAAGTTGCCCATCATCGGCCCCTGCATACCGTAGACAGGGTCAATCATATTGGCCATGGTAAAGCCCATCTGAAAGTCTATCAGCTGTCCTGCTCCCTGCAGCACAGCCGTAAAAGCGGATATCACAAAGCCAATAACCAAGCCCACGATAACTTCCTTAATAACCAAGGCGGCATAGGGCAAGAGGGCAACCGGTATTTGCGGGACATTAGCCCATACCAGCGGATAGAGCACAACAGAAAGGCTGACCGCGAGACCAAGTTTGACCAGACCAGGCACCCCGCGCGCCCCGAAGACCGGTGCCAGCATGACCATACCTGTCCAGCGCGAGAGGATAAGTAAAAACAAAGATAGGTTCCACTGGAGAATTTCTGCCAAACCCAAGCTCCCATACCTCCTCCCCGGAACTCATCTTTAGTAGCTCGCAAACGTCCCTAACTGCCCGAACAAATTGGCAGTATAAGTAGTGAGCACTGACAGCATCCAGGGTCCCAACACCAGCATCACGGCCACAATGGCTAAAATCTTGGGTATAAAGGAGAGTGTCTGCTCCTGGATCTGGGTCATGGCCTGAAAGATACTGACTAAGAGACCTACTAACAAACTTATGCCCAGCAAAGGACCTGCCACTAGTAAAGCTGTAGCTAAAGCCTCTTTGGCTAAGAACAAAACTTGATTTTGGCTCATGCTGTCACTTCCCCTACTCCCTTTACATCTTGTGCTGCGCTACTTGAAACTGGTAACCAGAGACTGTACGACCAAGTGCCAGCCGTCTACCAAGACAAACAGCAAAATCTTAAACGGCAGGGAAATCATCATGGGCGGCAACATCATCATGCCCATTGACATCAAAGTGCTCGAGACAATCATGTCGATCACCAGGAAAGGAATAAAGACGGCAAACCCCATCTGGAAAGCTGTTTTTAACTCGCTGATTACAAAGGAAGGAATTAAGACATAAGTCGGGATGTCCCCGTAAGTCTGAGGACGCTCCATGCGTGCCAGGCCGACAAATAGTTCCAGATCTTTCTGGCGCGTCTGCTTAAACATAAAAGTGCGTAAAGGTTCTTCAGCCTTGTGCAAAGCCTCTGTTTGGCTAATTTCTTTAGTTAGATAAGGCTGGAGAGCTTCAGTGTTAATTTGATTCCAAGTCGGTGCCATTACGAAAAAGGTAAGGATTAAGGCCAGTCCGATTAGAAGCTGGTTAGGGGGCAGCTGCTGTGTCCCCAACGCATTGCGCACAAAGGATAAGACTACGATAATCCGGGTGAATGATGTCATCAGGATCAGAACCGCCGGAACCACGGACAGGGCAGTGAGCAAGAGCACAATCTGCAGAGGATTGCTTAAAGCTTCGGTCATTTTTCCACCTCCTCAAGCAAATGCTCAAGTTCGGCTGCAAACCTATCTCCCTGAGAGCGCTTACGCCCGAAGACCCTTCCTATGAAGTTAGATGCTCCTTGTACCCGCTCGCTCGGCCGGTTGGCAATTTCTTCGAGGATTTCGGCTGCGACTTCCGGGTCATCAATCTCACTGATTTTACTTAAGTGATGATCCGTGCCTGCCAGCACCTGGAGCTTACCGGCGACCTCCACGAGATAAAGCACTTGCTGTCCCCCCAAGACCTGGCGGTCGAGCACACGCGCCCACGGGATATCCATCCCTCTGAATGATCCCCGGTTGAGACGACGGATCACCCACAGCGCTACCAATAGGATTAGGAGAAAGACCGCCACAGTGACGATCAGTCCCCACCAGGAGAAGTCCGAACTGGGCAATACTTCAGTAGGGCTTGAGGGGAACGGTTGACCTTCAATGCTGGGCATTTTACTTCAGAGCTTTCTTTACTGCTTCGACCACACGCTCAGCTTGAAAAGGCTTAACCACAAAATCTTTAGCCCCGGATTGAATCGCTTCAATGACCATGGCCTGTTGGCCCATAGCACTGCACATCACAATTCGTGCCTGCGGATTGCGCTTGCGTATTTCCTTCACAGCCTGGAGACCATCCATTTCAGGCATCGTAATATCCATAATGGTCAGATTCGGATTAAGCTCTGCGTGCTTATCCACAGCCACGGCCCCGTTTTCCGCCTCACCTACCACGGTAAAGCCGTTTTTGGTCAGAATGTCCTTTAACATCATGCGCATAAAGGCCGCATCATCTACAATCATCACAGTATCGCTCACGTTGTTTTCCTCCTCGTCTTAATTCAGGGTTTTTATGCGTTCGGCCGGATTTACAATATCTGTTATCCGAATGCCGAAGGTCTCGTTGATGACAACCACTTCACACTTGGCAATAAGCTTGCCGTTAACAATCATGTCCACCGGCTCTCCGGCCAGCCGCTCCAACTCAATCACGGAGCCGGGACCCATTTCCAGAATCTCCTTGATCGTCTTTTTCGTCCTCCCCAGTTCCACACTGATTTGCAGTGGCACATCGAGGATAAGACTTAAGTTATTGGAATGCGCTCCCTGATGGCCTGGTGCTAGGGGCGCAAATTGTGCAGGCTGGACTGAAGTGGCTGCTCCCTGGTAATTTGGCGGAGGAGGGTAGTATCCTCCCTGAGCCGCTCCCGAGGACGCGGGAGGTGTCATACCATACGCAGGCGGTGCCATGGCGTACGCAGCCGAGGCTGCCGTCTGCTCATACGTGGGACTGGCTGGCACACCCGTGCCATAGGAAAGGGTTTCAGCAGGATGGATTGCGGGCTGGGGAGAAGCAGCAGGAGTGTCCTGAACTACTCCCATTAATTTGGATACCATTCCTTTGGCCACTGACAGCGGAATAACCTGAACCAGAATACTGTCCATAACCGCTTCGACAACCATGCGGAAAGAAATGCGCACCAACTCTTCCCCAACTGCCAGGAAATCCCGAATCCCACTCCCTTCCAGGCTTAGGTCATTTAAGGCGAGCTGAGGAGGTGTGATATCTACCATAGCATTAAACATTGTTGACATCGAAGTGGCTGCTGAGCCCATCATTTGGTTCATAGCCTCTGAAACTCCGCTTATCTGAAGCTCCGACAATTCTTCTGAGGGGCTCTTGCCATCCCCTCCCATCATTAAATCCACGATGACCGAAGCATCCCGCTGGGACAGGATCAAGATGTTTGAGCCCTCAATTCCCGCTTTATACTTGACATCCACAATGACGGACGGAACGGGGTAATCTTTGCGGATCTGGTCTGAGGTCGCAACATCCACTTTCGGAGTAGTGATCTCTACCTTCTTGCCCAAGAGCTGGGAGAGAGTAGTCGCTGCCGTGCCCATTGAGATATTGGCAATTTCCCCGATTGCATCGGTCTCCATCTCGCTAAAGTCTCCCGGCAAGCCTCCGGTCGCAGGCATCTCAGAAGTTTCCCCATTTTCGGTGCCTTCAGGCTCCAACGTACCCCGGAGCAAAGCGTCAATCTCTTCTTGGGAGAGCATCCCGTTACTCATCTTGATCCCTTCCTTCCGTAACGATTTCTGTCACTTGCACTGCGAGATGTTCTCCGTGTAGACCTGGGACTGCGCGGAACTTCTCAAAATTGCCCACATAGATTGGCAGAGATTCGCTTACACCCTGCATGAGCGGGATCACATCACCCGGAGCTAAGTCCAAGAGGTCACGGACCAAGATCTCAGCGTGGCCTAGGAAAGCGGCCACATCAACTTTGGCCCGTTCAATTTTCTTGCGGATAACATCTATTTGTTCCGGCGAAGTAATTTTGGCTTGGGTAGAGAAAAGGAAGAAAGTGCTTAACTTATCCAAGATTGGTTCGAGCACAAGGTAAGGCAGACAGACATTAATCATGCCCACCATATCCCCGACTGTTACTTCAATGGTTACGAGCAGAACCATCTCATTCGGGGCGACAATCTGGGTAAACTGAGGATTTGTTTCCAGAGCCACATACTCAGGGGATACCTTATATACTTCCTCCCAGGCCTCCCCAAAAAGCTCAATGATCTGTACTACCCTGTGCTCGATGATTGTGCGTTCGATCTCAGTCAAGTCACGGTTCTTTTCCGATCCTTGCCCCTCTCCCCCGAGGAGACGGTCTATTATGGTAAAGCCCAGGGCTGGACTCATCTCTATCAGGACAGTCCCTTCCAGCGGGCTCAGGGAAAAGAGCCCCAGAACAGTGGGATTCGGCAGAGAGCGGATGAATTCGTCATAAGTTATCTGTTCAATCGAAAGAACCTTCGTTTCAATCATAGTATGAAGATGGGCGGAAAAGTAGGTGGTCAGAGCCCGGCAATAATTGTCATGAACATTCTGCAGAGAATGGATTTGGTCTTTCGAAAATTTATTTGGACGTTTGAAATCGTAAACCCGGACGCGCTTCTGGGTCTGGGTGGTTTTTATTTCCTCTGCATCCACTTGTCCGTCAGACAAAGCATTAAGCAGGGCATCTATTTCCGACTGTGACAGTACGTCTCCCATCGAATCCCCCCTCTCAGAAAATATCGAACGCGTCAGGGTTTACTGGTAAACGAACGATTGAAAGAGGACATTCTGGATTTTATCCTCAGCGACCTCATTTAACTTCACGATTAATTCCTGCTTAAGCTTTTCCCGTGCCTCCGGAGTCTGGACATCTGCCAGAGACTTATCTGAAAGCACTAAGTTTACCCGATCCTTAAGGAAAGCGTCTTTAGTTTTAAGCGTTTCGCCCGCTTTCGTGTCTACTCCTTCCAGCGCAATTGAGGTTTTGAGAATAGACCCGTGCTGAAGATTAACAATAAACTCCCCGATCGGCACCACCGGGCCGTCTTTTTTGGGCTTAGGCTGAGAACTCTCAGCCACGGAAGGCTTTTTGAAAATAAAGGTCTGCGCCGCAATCGTCCCTCCGACGCCGAGCACAATCCCAATTACTACAGTCAAGGCCGTTAACAACAGCTTTTTGCGTGTCATCTTACTTTCTCTCCTCCGCTTCATACAAAGGATGGCAGCGCCGATGGTACTCCTGCACGCGCGCAATCAGTACCTCAGCCGCCTCGGCCACCACATATTTATTTCCACCCGTCAAGGTTATAACCGTGTCCGGGGTTTCTTCCATCGTTTCAATTAAATCCGCGTTAAGCACAAGCTGTTTGCCATTTAAGCGGGTGACATAAATCATACGAACACCGACCTTAATTCGTCTGGTGCCAGAACAACACCTGTCCGGCCTCATCGAGTATCTTCTGTTCCCTTTTTTCTTCAGCCAAGCGAAACAGACGCAGCTGTTTTTCCTTGAGGCGGCGGAATTTCTCCGCTTCCCTGTAAGCCTCTGCCAGTTCTTCCCGGCATTTTTTCACTTTTTCTTCCTGCCCCAGAAGTTCCTTTTCCTTTGCGCGTACAAACTGCACACACGTGTGGGCATATCTCTGCCAGAGTCCAAGATCCTCAGGGGTATTTATTCCTGCCAGGCGCTGTCCTGCCACAGCCTTAGTCCAAGCGTCCACACGCACATCCCGTTCTTGCTGAAGCTCCTGCATGCGTTTAACTTCTAAGGCCAGCCGACGCAACCCCTCTTCAAGCGCTAACTCAGCCAAGCGCAGAGTCGCTTCAAGCCGGAAGCGGAACTTAGGCATTACCCTTCCCCCCAGCAAAAATCTGCTCTAATTGTTTAAGCATCTCCCTGAATTCCACCTCTTCCTCCGTGCCCTGCCTCAGAAAGGCGCGAATACTGTCTATGTGGGCCAGGGCCGCATCAATGCGCGGGTTGCTCCCTTGCACATAGGCCCCGATGTCGATTAAATCCTTAGCCTCCTGGTAGACTGCCATGTGTTCGCGCACTTGAGCCGCCAGTTCCAGGTGCCTGGCAGCGGCTACATCTGGCATTAACCTGCTCACAGACTGCAGAACATCGATCGCCGGATAGTGGTTCTGCCTAGCCAGTTCCCTTGTAAGAACGATGTGTCCATCCAGGATGCCACGTACTGAATCAGCAATCGGCTCATTGTGATCATCCCCGTCAACCAACACGGTGTAGATCCCGGTGATACTCCCTCTTTCTGCCATCCCTGCACGTTCAAGCAGTTTGGGTAGGAGGGCAAAAACGGAAGGCGGATAACCGCGGGTAGCAGGGGGCTCTCCGGCTGCCAAGCCTACTTCGCGCTGAGCCATGGCAAAGCGGGTGACGGAGTCCATCATCAGTAAGACATTCTGCCCTTGATCGCGGAAGTACTCAGCAATGGCCGTGGCCGTAAAAGCTGCTTTCAGTCTGAGCAAGGCCGGCTGATCGGAGGTAGCGACAACGATGACCGAGCGCTTTAGTCCCTCCGTACCTAAGTCCTTTTCTAAAAAATCCCTTAATTCCCGCCCCCGCTCTCCCACCAAGGCGATGACATTGACATCCGCTTCAGTGTGGCGGGCCATCATCCCGAGCAACGTGCTTTTACCCACGCCAGACCCGGCAAATATCCCCATCCGTTGCCCGCGTCCGAGCGTAAACAAGCTGTCGAGCGCTCTCACCCCCACGCTTAACTCCTCTTTAATTCGAGGCCGGGAGAGGGCATTGGGCGGGGCGTTTTGCAAAGGGTACACCCTTTCACAGACCAGGGGCTTCCCATCAAGCGGTCGCCCCAGGGCATCTAAGACTCGTCCCAAAAGGTTTCCCCCTACAGACACAGCCAGTCGGTGGCGCTGGGGTATTACTTTGTCCCCCGGTGCTATCCCTTCCAGTTCGGCCAGGGGCATAAGCAAAGTGGTAGTATCTCTAAAACCTATTACCTCTGCCGGTATATCCCGCCCGGCGCGCGTCCGGATGAGACAATACTCCCCCACACTGACCCGCGGCCCTGCAGACTCAATCATCAGACCCACGATCTTCGCAACCTGGCCCAGTGAGAGTATTGTTTCACTATTCTCCGCTATCCGAGCCAGCCTCTGCCACTGTCCCACGTCTTAGTTCCTCCCGTAATGCCTCTTCCAGTCTCTCAAGCTGGGTTGCTACCCTGGCATCAAAAATTCCCTCCTGGCATTCGAGCACACAGTCTCCTCTATTCAGGCTTTCATCCACAACCCACGGACAGGGCAATTCACCCGGCTCTAATCGTTGTATCCAATCAGCATCTGCGGCAGCAAGATGAAGCCTCCATCCCTGCCGTTCCTGGGGCAAAAGGCTCAAATTTCTCACGATCGCCACCAAGCGCGCAGGATCTATAGTTAACGCGGCCCGCGCCAGGCGCTCGGCAATCAAGATTGACAGGTGCAAAATTTCTTCATCAACTTTAACATATTCTGCTTCTAGTGCTGTTTGCGCCAGATTCAGGAGCGCGTAGGCCTCAGCCCGCAAGTTCGCACCCTCTTCTCTCCCCGCTCGCACTCCCTCTTCATACCCTTCCTGCTGCGCCTGGGGAAATACCTCTGACCGTACATCCGCTTCAAGCTGGAGGCGGAGGCTTTCTTCCTCTGCCCTGGCCTTGGCTAGAATTGCCGCTCCATCCTCTTCGGCCTGGCGGCGAATCTCTGCAGCCTCTGCGCGCGCCTTGGCTATAATCGCCGTTGCTTCCTCTGCAGCCTTAGCCTGCTCTACGCTCTGAGCACCATCTTGCTTCTCAGGATCATCTTCACTCTCAGCGCCATTTTTGCTCCAAAAACGATTTCCGCCCTGTACCACGTTTTCTGTCTCAGAGAAGAACCATTCCTGCACATCTTCATTCTTCACGGCCCTCAGAACTTCTTTATCTTCGTCCACCGTAACCACTGTCAGACGGGACATTAGGGATCGAAAGGCGTCAGCTTGGCAATCCAGCACCCTGGGAGCGGAGACTTCAACCGCGTAGCTTTTTACTACCCGCTGACTAGTAAATGATTTCATCGCTACCACCTCTTGAAATAACTATGGCACCGCTTTCTTCGAGCTTGCGGATAACCTTTACAATGCGCTGCTGAGCATCTTCTACATCGCGTAAGCGCACCGGACCCATAAATTCCATATCTTCCTTGAGCATTTGGGCCGCCCGCGCTGACATATTGGACTGCACTTTCTGAGAAACTTCCGGATTCGATCCTTTTAAAGCCAAGGCCAAGTCTTTCGTTTCCACTTCGCGCAACACCAACTGGACACCGCGGTCATCAAGTATAACAATATCTTCGAATACAAACATTTGCCTCTTAATCTGCTCGGCCAAATCCGGATCGTCCATTTCCAAGGTGTCCATCACATTCTTAAGAGTCCCCGGATCAGCGCGGTTAAGCATATCAACCACACTCTGAATTCCGCCGGAACTGGAGTAATCCTGGGGTGCCAGACTCGAGATTTTCCTCTCCAGCACCTTTTCAATCTCTTTCAGCACGTCCGGGCTGGTCCGCCCCATTAAAGCCATGCGTTTGGTCACATCCGCCTGGCGCTCCGGAGTCAGGCTTGAAATCAGGATGGCTGATTTGTCCGGCGGCAAGTGGGACATGATTAAGGAAATAGTTTGCGGGTGTTCCCCCTGAATGAACGTGAGCAGTTGCTTGGGATCGGTACGGCGCACCATGTCAAAGGGCCGCATTTTCAAGGAAGAAGAGAGGCGCGTAATAATCTCAAATGCTTTCTGTTCCCCCAAAGCTCGTTCTAAGACATCTCGGGCGTACTCAATCCCTCCCTGGGCAATATAATCATTGGCGATGCACATCTGATGAAATTCTTCAATCACCTGGTTGCGGCTTTCCGGGGCAATTTTTCGGATATTTGCCATCTCCAAAGTAAGTTGTTCAATCTCAGGATCGCTTAAATGCTGCACTACGCGCGCCGAATGTTCCGTACCCAGCGTAATCAGGAGAATAGCAGCTTTCTGGATACCGTTTAAGTCTTGTGCCATCTATCTCTCCTCCGACAGCCAGGTTTTAACCAAACGGGCAACCTCATCCGGATTATTGCGGCTGTATAGTTCGATTGCTTCTTTCACTTTTTGCTTTTCGATCTCTTCGGCACTCTTAGCCTGTTTCTGAGCCATTTTAAACTTAGCCTCTGCTTCCGCCTGTCTCTGAGACAGCAGAAGTTCTTCCGCCGCCGCCAAGGGAACAGGCTCAAATGACCCGGCCAGGGCCAAGGATCCTCCCTGCCTATACTTGGAGCGTGCGCGCCACAGGATCAACAGAAAGAGAATACCTAACAACACCCCGGCTCCAAGTTCAGCGTAGGTGAGATTTTTTTGTTTCTGCTCTGCTTGCGCCATAGCAGCCTTTTCCGCCATCAGGGATTGCTTGTCAAACGGGATAGCCGCGATCTGGATCTGATCCCCGCGGTTAACATCGATTCCGGCTGCCGAGGCCACCACTTCTTTGATCTGATCCGCTTGGGCCTGGGTCACCGTCTCCCCGTCCAGCATAACGGAAACTGAAAGGCGGGAGATCGAACCCGGATTAATGATCTTTTCTGTCTGGGTAACATCCACCTGGAAATTTTCCGTAGTTTTCGAACTACTCGAACTGGAAGGCGTACCGGAAGCAGTAGGAGCGGGGTAACCCGGAATATTGGTATTTGTGCCCGGAACAGTTCCTGCAGCTGAGCCATTTGTGCTCGTTTCCGTGGAGGTCTCCTTGCTCACGACCGCCCCAGGTCCGTTTTTCTGCTCTTTTACTGAGACCTGATCAAAATTCAAAGTGACATTGGCGCGCACCACCGTTTGTCCCGGGAAGACGCGGTCGAGCATGCTTTGCACAGACTTCTGGATATTGTTTTCCACTGTCTGCTTAAGCTGAAGCTGGGTGCCGGTCAGGCGGTTAGGATCACTGCTGTTGCCCAGGACATCTGAAAGCACGCTCCCGTTTGTATCCATAACAGTCACATTCTGCATTTCCAGTCCTTCGACCGAAGCCGCCATGAGATTGGCAATCCCGCGGATTTGATCATCCCCCAGTTTAGTCCCGGGAGCAAGTTTAAGAGTAACCGCAGCAGTCGCTTTTTTCTCATTTTCTACAAACAGGGATTTTTCAGGCATCACGATATGTACCCTGGAGTCCTGCACCCCGGCCAGAGTCTTAATTGTGGTTTCCAGTTCATTTTGCAGTCCCAGGAGCTGGCGCAGCTTGCGGTCAGCGTCAGTCTCTCCGATGCGCATTTGATTTAAGTAGTCGTAACTGAACTTACTCCCTTGCGGCAGATCTGCTACCGCAAGCTGAAGCCTGGCTTCAGCAGCCTGAGCCTGAGGCACTAAAATGTTAGTGCCGCCGTCAGCCAATTGGTATTTGAATTTAAGATCTACTAGTTTATTCCTGATGGCTCCTGCTTCCGCTTCTGTCCCTTTATAAATAGAGACATAGTTCGGCTGACTGGCCCAGATAATAAGCCCGAATAAAGCTGTTGCCACCAGCAGAGGAGCAACGATTGTAATAATCTTCTGCGGGCGAGAAAGCTTTTGCCAAAACTCGCGCACTGATTTTTGCATCCCACCCCAAGAAAAATCCATTGTGCTCCTCCTTTCTAGAACTTTTAGGAAAAAATTACCTCGTTTGTACCCTACTTAAAATACGAGAGGCGTCCGTATACAAAGTTGAAGACCATAAATAACTAAATCTGCATCCGCATCATTTCCTGGTAAGCATCGAGCACTTTATTGCGCACTTCGACAGTGAGCGACATGGAGAGACTCGCTTTTTCCAAGGCGATGATAGCCGTGTGCAGATCTTGAATTTTCCCAGTCGCTAAACCGGTGCTGGCAGCTTCCGCGTTCTGTTGCAGAGCATTTACCTGGTCAATGGCTTCCTGCAGGAACTTGCTAAAATCCACACCTGCTTTGGCTGCGCCGTTCCCCAGAACCGGAGTTTTAACTGCAGCGGTTTCCCCTGTTTGCCCGATGGGCGGCAGAGGGGAGAGCGGCAATATCCCGTTAATGCTCATTTAATTACCCCCTTCCGATTTCTAAGGCCTTAGACGCCATCGACTTACTGGCATTAAGCGCAGTGACATTGGCTTCATACGCCCGCGAGGCGGAGATCATATCCACCATTTCCGTCACGATATTAACATTGGGCAACCTAACATAACCTGCCGGTATCCCTGCTTCCGCCACAGTGGCCGCATCCGGGGAATCCGGGTTGTACTCAAGGCGAAACGGGGCTTCATCTTCACTTACAGCTGCCACTTGCACTCCGTTACCCGCAGGAGAAGGGGCTGTTAAAGACGTGCCAGCCTGACCAAACTGGTTTATGGTTTGCCTAAACACTCGCGCAAAACCTGTCTCTGGCGGGCGTGGCACAAATACGGCCACTTGCCGCCGGTAAGGAATAGGGTTGCCGCCAGCGGTAGTCTGTCCGGTTCGTGTCGTATTGACATTCGCAATATTATTGGCAATGAGGTCCAGACGCAGGCGCTGGGCCGTGAGGCCGGACGCGCTGATATCAATCGCTTGAAAAACCCCCATAAGGCTTACTTACCTCCTTAGGATACAATCTGTAATGGTTTTCCCGATTTCCCCCAACGGGACGATGCGATCAGCTAGCTTGGCTTCGACCAAAGCCCTGGGCATGCCGTAAACCACACAGGTTTCCTCGGCTTCGGCAATTGCAAACCCCTCAAGAGCTTTAATCTCGCGCATCCCGCGCATCCCGTCATTCCCCATCCCAGTCATGACTACGCCCAGTGTCCCTTTGCCCACTTCCTTGGCCAGGGAGAGAAACATTACATCCACTGAAGGCCGGTAGAGCGTAGTTATCGGGGACTCGTCCGTAATCTGAAGGACGAGCTGGCCCCCGCGGCGCTGCACCTGCATCTGTTTGCCGGCCGGAGCAATATACACTTTGCCGGCCTTTAACACTTCCCCTGCTATCCCTTCCTTAACTTCGAGAGCGCACAGGGTGTTGAGCCTTTCGGCCAAGGGCGCAGTAAAGCCTGGCGGCATATGCTGAGCCACAATCACCGGCACCGGGAAATTTCCCGGAAGTTGAGGCAGAACTGCCTGAAGAGCGGAAGGCCCTCCGGTTGAAGTACCGATAGCCACGATTTCCGGCACATGTCTGGGCCATGATGTTCGCTCTGCCGCGCGAATCGTCTGAGCACTTCCCCCAGCCGCGTCACCCTTATACCCGACTGTAGCTGCTCCTTTGGCGGATGTGTTTCCGGCACCCAATGGTCGCACTGTAGTGCCCGCACCAGTTGCACTGACCGTCGAACCTCTTTGCCGTAGACGAGCTAAATTAACTCCGGCTGCAGCTTTAATTTTATCAATTAGCTCCAGCGTCAGAGCTTGCAAATCTGCCCCCGGTCTTCCTGAAGGCTTAGCCACCACATCAAAAGCACCCAAATCCAGGGCTTTAAGCGTGGCTTCAGCCCCCTGAGTCGTGAGGGAACTGAGGACAATCACCGGCGTCGGCTGCCAGCGCATGATCTCGTCTAAGGCCTGCAAGCCGTCAATCACCGGCATTTCCACATCCATGGTCACAACTTGAGGTTTGAGAGCTTTTAATTTTTCAATTCCTTCGCGCCCGTCCCTCGCTGTATCCAGTACCCTAATTCCAGAATCTTGGCTAAGGATTTTCTGTATCGTCAAGCGCATAAAGGGGGAGTCATCCACAATTAGTACGCCAATCCGGGAATCAGGCACTAAACTCATGGCTCATCTCCCCGCCCATGATATGGTCGAGGTCTAAGAGAATAAGTAGGCGTTCTCCGATTTTGCCCACCCCACGGATGAATTGCGAGTCCATACCCAGAGCCACCGACGGCGGCGGTTCGATCGCAGCGGTATCAAGGCGCAAAACTTCCGTAACAGCATCAACCCTGATACCAAAGACTTTTTTCTGAACCTGTAGAACGATAATCCGGCTTAAGTCAGTCTCTTCAGCCTTATCCATGCCAAAACGCTTGCGCAGGCTGACCACAGGAATTACATTCCCGCGTAAGTTTATCACTCCTTCCACATAAGGAGGAGCTTTGGGAACCCTCGTAAGCGGAGGAATGCGGATTATTTCCTGAACGAGCATAATGTCTACGCCAAATTCCTCCGAGCCGAGACTAAAGGTCACCAGTTGTTCTTCCGCCATATCCATACCCCCTGTTCGATATTAACTCTTACGCATAACCAAGAGGTCCTGAATCAGGGACCCAATATCAAGGATTAATGTTACTTTGCCATCCCCGAGGATTGTGGCCCCGGCAATACCAGGCAAGTTATTGAGGAGATCTCCCAGAGATTTAATCACGATTTCCTGCTGTCCGCGTAAACCGTCGACGACCAAGCCGATGGACTTTTCCCCTAAGCCAACAACTACCACGAAGACCTCACTGCCTGGACTTTCCTGCTTCGGCAAATCGAATTTTTCCTGCAGGGAGATCAGAGGCAGGGTGTTCCCACGCAACTGCACCATGGGCAGACCCCCGACAGTCTTGATATCAGAGCGTCGGACCAGGAGGGTCTCAAGCACGGAAGAAAGGGGAACGGCATAGATTTCATCCCCTACTTCTACCAGCAAGGCCTGAATAATAGCCAAAGTAAGCGGAAGCCGAATCGTAAAGGTCGTTCCCTGTCCCCGGTGAGTATCGATGTCAATTATACCGCCCAAGTTGTTTAAGGCTTTCTTCACAACATCCATGCCCACACCACGCCCAGAAATATCTGTCACCTTCTCAGCAGTGCTAAAACCTGGCAGGAAAATAAGATTGGCAATATCACGGTCAGAGAGTTCTTCTCTCTCCCCGATCATCCCTCTGGCAATGGCATTCTGGCGGATCTTAGCCAAAGGAAGCCCCGCGCCGTCATCAGATACTAAAATGGCAATATGGTTCCCTTCGTGATAGGCATCAAGCGTAATGTGCCCTGTCTCCGGTTTGCCCCCCGCCCGCCGTTCTTCAGGGGATTCAATCCCGTGGTCGACCGAGTTGCGGATGAGGTGCATTAAGGGATCCCCGATGACCTCAACCACTGTTTTATCGAGTTCAGTGTCTTCCCCTTTAAGCACAAGTTCGATATCTTTACCAGTCTTGCGCGAAAGGTCACGCACCAAGCGTGGAAACCGATTAAAGACGGTACCGATTGGCACCATCCGCAAGCGCATGACACTTTCCTGGAGATCGTTCATCAGACGGCCCAGGTAAACATTCGTCTCGTTTAGATTATTAACTAAGGGATCCATACGATGCTCGATTTTAAGGTCAAGTCCTATTTGCACCAGACGGGTACGGGTAATC
>DAHVVW010000109.1 GCA_027357125.1 Clostridiales bacterium | reverse complement strand
CAGGTATCCTCCATCAATAAAAAAAGTTTTTTCAAAAAAACTCTACGCAAGTTTTAGTGAATGGTTGAAACAGTCTGTGGCGACATCATATTGGTTAAGCTGGTCGTAAATATTTCCTAGCAGAGCCCATGCTTCGGCATGTTCGGGATCAATATCCAAAAGTCTTTCAAGGATTTTTACGGCTTCCTCCCAATTCCCTCTCCTCACAAAACAGACGCTCATATTATACATAATCAGAGGGTGATCCGGGGCTAGGCGCAAGGCAGCCTGGTAATACTCTGTGGCCTTGCGGGTTCGCCCTAGATGTACAAGTGTATAAGCCAGGTTATTTAATAAGATGGAATCGTTTGGATGCACACTGTGTGCTCTTTCTAATAGCGTTAAAGCCTCTAAGGAACGCTCTTCGTTCTGGTAAACCGCAGCCAGATTGCATAAAGCATCAAAATGATCTGGCTCATGTTTTAGCACTAACTCATAGTTCTTAATTCCTTTTTTAACCTGGTTCAATTGAATATAACAGTAAGCCAGGCGGGCAGCTACATCAATATTGGCTGAATAACGCAAGGCCCGCTCAAAACTGCGACAAGCCTGCTCGATTTGTTCAAGTTGAAGGTGAGTTTCCGCCTTCATTTCCCAGTACACAGGGTTATGCGGTTTTAACTGGCAGCAGCCCTGAAAGCAGCGCAAGGCTTCTAAATGTTCTCCGTGATAAGAGTAGATTGTCCCTAAGCGAAAAACCGTCTCTGCCCGGGTGGGAGCTGCCCGCAGTGATTTGTCCAGACATTCTGTGGCATCCTGCCACTGCCCCTGCTCTAGAAAACAATCTGCCAAGAGATCCCAATATTCTGCCCGTTCCGGATCTATCTCCAACGCTTCCTGGACCGCAGTCCTGCTTTCCCCTACCAGTCCTTGTCCTAAATAACACTGGGCCAGAAAGTATTTGATTTCTGAACTGTTTTCCACTTGCTCAGCAGCCAGATCTTCGAGGTAATCGCGCGCTTCTTGAAACGCCTGGTTTTTAATTAAGAACCGAACTTCGCGCACGTGAAGTTTATAAGGATCCTCCTTAAGTAGTTGGACCACATACCTGATCCCTTCTTCAGGCTTGCCAAACAAAATGTACCCCAAAGCCTGGATTTGACGCAGCCAGGACGTTTCATTACGGGAGGACCCTTTGTGCTCCTCATGTGAGACCAAAGGATTATACACAGCGCTCGCTCCTTTACCATTTTTTACTAGTAATTCTCCGCGCTGGTATTTTTTTCCTCCGTATTTAAGGGATAATCGTACGTCAAATCACGTGTAAATGTTTGTTTTTTCCCGGATAAAGCTGCACTTTTCTTAGAATACCACCTCAATTTCGCTTCTAAGGAAAAGTTCGTATTAATTCCTATTAAACATCTAAACATCTAAACATCGGTAAGTTGCGATTGCTTAGTTCGAACCATCTCTTCTGTTTTGGGCATCAGCTACGAAAGCTCTTTTTGGCAACTTTGGCAATGCCCGTAGAACTTAAGGTCATGATCATGTACCTCAAACCCTGTTTTCTTGGTAATTATCGTTTCTAACGATTCCAGCAGGTCATCGTCAAACTCGGAAACACTGCCACACCTGAGGCAGATCAAATGATGGTGATGGTGTTCATCTGTACGCGTGAACTCATACCGGCTGCGTCCATCCCCGAAATCATTTTTCTGCAGGACGCCGATATCTGCCAAGATATCGAGAGTTCGATAAACCGTAGCCAAGCCGATTTCCGGGTACTGGTGTTTCACCAGCATATACACATCTTCGGCACTAAGATGTACGTCCACGTGCTGCAAAAATGTGCGCAAAATTGTCTGACGCTGGGGGGTTAATTTATAAGAATGATTGCGCAAACGGTTACAAATATTATCAAAGGCAGAAAGCCCTTCCGCCATGGCAATGCCCCCTTTAACTTTTTTCCTTAATTATATGCCAATGAGAATGGTTTGCAAATTCCTTTGGTCAAAAACCTTCCAAGAATGTTGCCGTTTGTCACACAAACACAAAAAGCCCTCTGTTACAGAGGGCCAGGAGACGAGAATAGCTTTTTTACCACACAGGATAACGGTAGGGATAGGGTGGATAAGGATAGGGCGGATAGGGGTAAGGATAATAACGCGGGGCGGTAAGCGCTCCCAGACCGTATCCGAAACCTAAGCCTAAGCCAAAAGGTATAAGCCCAAATGCCATAAGATTGACTCTCCTTCCTAATCGAGTTTAGATTTTAGATTAAGAGAATGTTTTCCTGCTTTATTATATGGAAATAGTTTCTAATGTTGTTGCGCCTGACTCAATGAATTAATATCGAACCACAATTTACTCCAAACGGTCACGTACTACATCGACCACTTCGTCGGCCGTTCTGCCTGCTGCATTAATCACTGGTACCCGCAAATTTCCTTCTGGGGCCATATCAACACTGTCTCCTTTTACCACCAAAGCCTGAACGTTATAAAGGGACTGATCATCTAGGGCTGTGGTCTGAAATCCTGCAGCTTGCAGTGCTTGAGTGACGTGAGTTAGCCCGTCTTCAACGGCGATTTTTTTGTACATTTTTATCAACCTCCTCAAAGCATAGTTTGCACCCAATTTTTCGCCCTATGCTGTGGAGATTTTTCCAAAATTATTTTTGGCTGTAGGCCTTAGAATTCGAAACTTTTACGGGTTACTGTTTGATAATTAACAGAAAGACGTGGTTCTTGCAGGATAAACGCAGGTGCCGGGGCCGGAAAAACCCCTTCGACAGTAAACGTAATCTTCCCGGCAGCTTCTAAAGTAAATTGAATGTTATGGCGCTGTGGTGGGTTGCGTTCAACAACCAGGCTATACCTAGCATCTGCTCCTTTTTTTCCTTCAAGGTCAATTTTCTTTGGCAATTTATTAAGTGGCAAGAAATCACCACTCTGAGTAAGTTTAAATGGCTCAGGGCTCTCGATTTTGAGCGAGAGAATATAAGGTTCCGCGCTGTAATTCAGCGTTAGATTAAGATCAAGCATACGGGGATTCCCCTGCCTCTCATTGACAGAAGCCTCAGCCGTCAAAGGGGCAGCAGCGATATAGGTCGGCAGTACTATGCTTTTACCTGATTTGCTGTTAAACTGGCGGTGGATACGCGCTGGCAAGTTTTCAGATGAAAATATTTTAAGCTGTCCCTCACTCTCAGTCCATTCCTCCTGGACGGTTACCACCTGCGGAAACTTAGCCGTGTACCCGGGCACCAAACCAAAACTCAAGATAACAACAACCAAGGCAAGCGCTGCCGGTCGCCGCGCAGAATTGCTGAATCCTTTCCAATTACGAGTCCGGGAGCGAACTACATGAAGTACAGATAGCAGGACTGGGATCAGCAAAAAAGTATACAATATTGCAAAGAGCAGGAAAAAGCGGTGCACCGTTTCATAAAAACTTACCCATTGCTCAGAGTTTAACAATTCCCAGTGAAACTTATATATAAAATAGGGCGCTAAGACTGTTAGCAGTAGGGAAGGCTTGAAATACTGAATTAAAAGCAGCGCCAGCCAAAAAATAAACGGAAAGGCCAGATCGACTCTGATTAAGGCAGTGGCCAGTCCGGCAACAGCAACCCACACTACCGCACCCAGCCAATAAATCCTGCCAGCTTGCGCCAGCTTAAAATGCGGCCAGATATTAGTTATTAAGAGTAAGACACCTACTATTAGAATAACCCTTCCCACTAGGAACAAATCCGGGTAAGCGTACCATACTTGGGCTACTTGCTTTAAAGATTGCCATATAAATTCCACGCTTCCGCTTAACATAACTGCTAAGAAAGCTGTAACGGCAGCTAAACCCAGTGCTTTAAGAAAACCGGCCCAGACCCAGCGCGTTCCAGTTTTTAAGACTCGCACCAACATCATAGCTGTGAGGACAAAAATTAACAAGGTAAAAAGTCTGAGGGCATTGGTTGGCAGCATAAGTACATGAGATCCTGCTTGAAATGTTAGATAAAGCTCATCCCAAACCTTAGGCCCCGACTCTTTAACCTGGACTGATTTTACCAAACGATATGCAAAGTTTCCGATGGTTTTTAAGTCTGCCAGAGCAACACGCTCAAGCTGATCCCCAGGCTGGTGAAAGAACCCGGCTGGTCGACCCGCGATTCCCAACCCCACAGCAGGCACGCCTTGTTCCAGGAAGGAACTGAAATCGCTCGCTCCCCCCTGGGATGTATCCCTGGTCATAATCATGAAATCCCTACTCAGGTGAAAAGGTATTTTCTCCTCTTTAGCCAAAGCCGTAACCTGCTTAAGCAGATCCCACGGCGCAGATTTTTTACCGGCACCGTCTATCAAAAGGGGCGTGCCTATCATATCCAGGTTTAACATCCATTTAACTGCGGACAAATCTGCGCGTTCAACAAAATAAGCTGAACCGACCAAGCCCATTTCCTCAGCCCCGAAAAACACTAATTGATAAGTGTCCTCGTGCGGCTCTGCGCTCAAGATCCTGGCTAGCTCCAGGAGAACCGCCACTCCTGAGGCATTGTCAAGCGCACCGGGGGCGTTCAACCCTGCCGAGTCATAATGCGCACCCAGAATTATGCTTTCTGCGCGCGTACCTGGAAGCTCCGCGATAATATTTTGGCTATTGACAACCTTTATTTTTTGCGCGTTGTCCAGAGGATTGTTTGACATGACTACTTTGCTGAAGGGCTGTTCACTTACTTTCCACCCGTTCTGCTCAAGGACATAATAAATGTACTGAGCGGCCTTCGTTTCTCCTTTGCTGCCGGCGGGGCGGGGTCCAATTTTCTGAACCAAGGTCTGTACATGCTGATAGGCCTTCTCCGCGGAAAACGAAGTCTCGGCTGCTGCTGGTTTGCTTAAAAGCGCCAAAAGACAGATCGTAAGCAGAGCTGTTTTAATCATAGCATGCTTCACGGTCATCATGCCTTTCTCACAGTGTGCTGCTCTGCCAATCATTATGAAGAAAATTGCGTTTCTATGCCTAATAGCGACTTTTTGTGCCCTCGAACAATTATGATATAATGAGAAAATAACAGGAGTTGGGAGATATTCATGTTTAGACGATTTTTGCCGCTGATTTTAACCTTTGTCGTGTTGTTCGCTGGCGGATGTTCCATCCCCACACCCAGGTTTTTGCAGAAAGAAACCCCTGTTTCCAACCTGCCTGCCGAATCCCTCCTGCTTACTGGAAATGAAATCTATGATAGAACTATCGCAATGTTAAATTCTGCCCAGACGGCTATTTATGTCGAGCAAGGACTTTTTGACGATCCGCGTTTGCTTGATCTTATAATCAAAAAGGCTGACTCCGGGGTCGAAGTTAAAGTCCTTCTAGATCAATTCCGCAAAGCAAACGCCTCTGCCCTTAAAGAACTAAAGAGTCATGATATCTCAGCTCAGTATTATCCGGCCCGCAAGGGTCAGAGCAACAATGTGAAACTTCTGGTAGTTGACCATAAACAAGCGCTCGTGTATGGACCAACTTGGACCCAAGAGGGAATGTCCGCGCGTGATCTTGCTATTGAACTGTCAGGCCAAGCTGCCTGGAAAGCCGCGGGAGTTTTTGCCCGGGACTGGGAATTTACCACGACCCTCTCCCTCAAAATCCCTAAAACCTCGACAGCCCCCGATGACAACATCATTTTAGCCACTAACGCCAATGTCAAGCAGCAGCTCCAAGCCTTAATTTCCCGCAGTTCCGGCTCCATTTGGCTGGAAGTGACTGAAGTTACAGATCCGGATATTATACAGTCCCTGATTGATATCAAACAAAAAGGTCGGGAGATCCGCCTTTTAATCAATAAAGAATTTGCGGACAAAGAAGATGTGGCTCCGATTGTCGCTAAGTTGAAAGGCGTCGGAATAAGCATCCGTTACCTAAAAGAAAGTTCAAATATCCGGCTTGGAATTTTCGATGACAGTTCGTTCTTCTTTAGTAGTTCAGGCTGGACTTATTCGGCCTTTGTGATAAACCATGAATTTTCTCTGTCAGTACCTTCTCCCCAGGCTACGGCTAAACTAAGGGAACTGTTTGCCCAAGACTGGTCAAACGCAACCGAAGCTTAATCTCAAAAATAGCGAGCAGGCTAACAAGCCTGCTCGCTATTTATCCTGAGAACTTTTTACTCTAAATCTTCTAAGTGGCTGCAGTCTCCCAAAATCTCGGGCACAATATTCCGGCCGTCAAATTCCAGGATGTTCAAGGCTGTATTAAACTGCCAGGGAGTTCTTTTCCAGTCACTGATATCATAGCCCAAGGCCTTAGTGACTACAAGCTTGAGGGTAAGCCCGTGGGTGACAACACAAATTGTTTCCCCCTCGTGTTTTCCCATTAATTCCCGCAGAAACTCCCAAGCCCTCTCCGCAACCTCTTCCATCCTCTCTCCACCGGGAATCTGCACCAAGTAAGGAGATTTGTCCCACACCGCAAAAATATCCGCATAATTCACCCTTAATTCAGCCCAGATCTTCCCTTCCCATTCTCCAAACGATAACTCTCTAAACTGAGGTGCTGACAACACAGGCACCTTGAGCTCGAGTTCTCTCTTGATTTCTTCAGCCGTAGCCAGAGCCCGGGGCCGGTCACTGGCATATAGGTATTGGATTCCTTCTTGCTTTAAGCGGAGTGCCAAGCGTCTGGCCTGGTGCAAACCCCGTTCCGTCAAGGGAGAGTCCATCATTCCTTGAACACGGCCCTCAATATTCCACAGAGTCTCCCCATGCCGGGTAAGTATTATTTTAGTCAAACCTCTTCCCCTCCATAAAAAAAGGGTAGGAAAATCCCTACCCTCCCCACCTTGCCGTAAGACTCCAGGTTTTCTGACCCTGCTCTCGCAGGTGGGCACCTAGGTTAAGTTTTCCAACTTCCCTTCGCAGGGCGTGATGTACTAACTTAGCATTTAGCTCCCGATTCAATAATAGGATCAAAACCAAGATAATCTATACGCACAAGGCAGGATTTGTTATTATTATAGCACTTCCTGCGCTAAAATTCTCTAGTAAAGCTTGGGAAATCAGCGTTTATGTAGTTTGTCTTCCAGTTCTGCTAAACGATCCTGCAACAAAGCAATTGTCATTTCCTGCGTACGCACACGCCGCCTAAG
>DAHVVW010000108.1 GCA_027357125.1 Clostridiales bacterium | reverse complement strand
TGAGACCTATATTCCGCTGGCCGAAGCTGAAACCTTCGCGAGTTGGCTTACTGAGTATACAGCTGGACAAGTTGCCTGGGAGAAAGGCGCGACAATCTGGCGTCCCGGGAATTAGCAAACACCGCCGAAGCAAGCGGTGTTTTACACATATAAAGAAGGGGATGAGGCCACACTATTAGGGCTTAAGGTGGTGGTCGTCCTGTTCACACTGGCCCATTGGGTGTTTCTGGGATTTATTCTGGTGATCATTGCGACGTTGATCGCACGCAAACAGCCTATATTACCCGGGGCTTTAGGGATTTTGGCTGTCGGTTTGGCGGAACGGTTCAGCTTTCCCGGGGCTCTCGAGATCATGTTCCGGGCGCTCATGCTGTCAATGCAAAATCTCTTAACCATTATTCTCTTAATCGGAATGGTTGTAGCACTCACAAAACTGTTACAGGATACCGGAGCTGATGTAATTATTACCCAGCCTCTGCAAACTCTGCGCGACCCGGTGCTGAGTTACTGGGTTTTAGGTGTTGTGATGTGGGCTATGACTTTATTCTTATGGCCTACTCCCGCCGTAACCCTTCTGGGAGCGGTGCTCGTTCCGACTTTGAGTCGGTCTGGCCTTAATCCGATGGCTATTGCGATGAGCCTGGCTATTTTCGGAGAGGGGCTTGGCCTTTCAGGTGACTTCGTGATTCAAGGAGCTCCTTCTTTATTAAGCAAGGCCACCGGTTTACCGTTAGCAAGTGTGTTAGATGCTCTCTGGCCCGTGGTTTTGGCAAGCGGTTTAGCAGCGGCAGCGGTTGGAGACTGGCAGCAGCGCCGCTTAAGCAAACACACGGGCGCAATGACAGCCATTCTGCCACATACTCAGGCAGAGAGCAAATTAGCTAGTAAGGCAAAAATTGAGCATCCTAAAAATACGGACCCTGCGGCCCGTATGATCGGATTTCTTGTTCTGGGCGGCTATGCGGTGGCGATTGCAATTTTAATCTTAGGGAAGATAAAAGGGGATGGAGCAAGCGCCATAATCGGGGGAGTTACCCTTATTATCTTAATAACCGGAACCTTGTTAAAAGACAGGGGAAACGCCTTTTCCACTTTTGTAGAGTATGTGCGCCACGGTCTGCGCTTTTCCATCGGTACTTTTACCCCAATAATTATTATGGCGGGATTTTTCTTTATGGGAACGGCGACAGGTACGTTAGCTGTATTCGACCGCCATGAGCCGGGCTTTTTCAGTGATTTCGCCACTTCCCTGGCGCAGGTTTTTCCTTTGAACAAATGGGTAGCCGGATTGTTTGTGATGTTGACTGCAATGCTTGGTTCTATGGATGGTTCAGGGTTTTCCGGTTTGCCTCTTACCGGAGGCATAGCAGT
Source organism: Clostridiales bacterium (assembly GCA_027357125.1). Classification (GTDB taxonomy): domain Bacteria; phylum Bacillota; class Desulfitobacteriia; order Desulfitobacteriales; family Desulfitobacteriaceae; genus Paradesulfitobacterium. The sequence goes on along the minus strand of DAHVVW010000108.1, from coordinate 5,751 downwards.
TGCCCTTAGTGAAGCTGCCGGTTTGCCCCTCGCTCCCTTGGCTGTCTTAGGACAGATCGCTTCAATATGGACCGGCGCAGTGCTTATTCCCTGGGGTTTTGCGGCTGTGACTGCAGCCGTGGCCGGGGTCGAAGCCCAGACTCTGGTTAAGTATAATTTGCCTTCATATCTTACCGCTTTGGCGGTGGCTTACCTCTGGACTATGATGCGGCTATAAGTCACTCAAGTACACTTTGATTGCGACCGGTATTTTTGGCGCGGTAGAGGGCATTGTCTGCACGGGCAATTAGGGAAGTAACAGTGTCTTCGAGACGCCATAAAGTTGCTCCGATGCTTACGGTAATTGAAACTTCTTCTTCCGTGTCAGGGTTTTCTATTCTGGTAAATTGAATGAGATTACGTACTTTTTCACTTACCGTTGTAATCGTTTCATCTGTAGCCTCCGGGACCAGGAGCACAAATTCTTCCCCGCCGTAACGGGCTAGGATATCTTCTTCACGTAAATGAGTTGCCAACACTTTCACTACTGTTTTAAGGACGGTATCCCCAAACTGGTGCCCATAGCGGTCATTGAAATTCTTAAAATTATCTACATCAAGGATGAGCAAGCCAAGAGAAGAATGGGGCTGACGCCGTTGGCACAGAGAAATCTGCTCGCGCAGCCTTCTCTGGAAATATCTATAATTGTATACTTCCGTCAGACCATCGGTGATAGAATCTCTTTGCACGAGTGCATAGAGGAGGGCATTGTGCAACGCGGAAGCCGCATAACCTGCAAGTGTTTCTAAAAACTCCATTTGGGACTGGGTAATTTCAGGCTGCCTGATGGAATGGATGTTGATACAGCCGATTTTACGCTGGGCGCTTAGCAAAGGAAGGCAGCAAACTAAACCCCATGGGCCTTCGTCATGCTGTGGGTAATAAACAGTTTTCTCCTCACCCATGATTTTCCGTATAGATGAAAAATCGTAGTTAGGGGGAAATTTGGGATAAGGGGTGGCGGAATCGAATAAGCCGATAACTTCAATGGATTTGCCCAGATCTACGCATAGACATACCGAGGCCTTCTCAACCGCAACCAGGGCTGAGATGGCGCTGATAATGTTGCTCGCGATTACCCGTGTATCAAGAGACGCATTTAAGGCTCTTGCTATTTCAAGAAGGACATGCGTATAAAGATGAACTTCTTCCAAACGGGTTTCAAGAGAACGGATTTCTTCTTGCAATTGCTCGACAATCCTGTCGGATGGCGAATTTCTGTCCGGCATACCAGGCCTCCTTACAAGAAATCCCACTACTGCCTGATGCTATTTATTATTCTCTGTTAAATTTAATTTTCCTCTACTTAATTATATTTTTCATTTTGCTCTGATTAATATTTCTTCAAATTATACGGCTTTTCTTGTCACAGTGAGGATATTTACGTAAATAGAAGGAGAAAGCTTGAGATCTGTCGAATAAATCGCATAGAGAGAAAGTAAGGGGGGAGACCTCATTATAGCCTATGAAGTTGCTGCGGCTGCAGGCAGCATCCCATTTATAGTGCTCTTGAGCAGGTTAGCCCATTGGTTCGGACTTAGGAAAAAGGACGGTCTGTTCATTGGCCTAGTCTTAACTGCAGAGGTTTTGCTTCTCCCTTTTGCACTTCGCTATAACCAGGTATTCTGGTGGGTTGGCTTTACAGCCTTAACGGTAATTTTGCCTCCGCTCTGGCTTATTAAGAAGATAGGGACGTCAGAGTCACCAGAGAAGACAGAGTCACCAGAGAAGACGGGGACGACAGATAGTAATAATAAGGAAGATTTAGTGATAGCGCCCCAAGGGCTTGCGGAAACTGCGGACCTATCGGATGTCCCGCCGCCACCAACGGAGCTTTCACAAGTCGTAGCGCATTTGGATAAAGTTGAGCCGGAGGCTTCGCAAATCGCAGTACAAATGGCGTCCGAAAATCTTCCAGGTGATGGGCAGGAGAAAATCCTGAGACAAGAGGTTGTACGGCCTGAAATAACCTTGGAAGACCTCATTAATTGGGGGTTTGCGGCTAAGAATGCTGGACGCTATCAGTCTGCAGCCGAATGGTTCTCACGTGCTCTGAGCCTGCGCCCAGCTCCGGATTTGGCCTTTTACTTAATCATGGACGCTTGCACTCTGTGGCTGGCGGTTAACAAAAGAGCTTATGCCCAAGAGCTGCTTACGTATTATTGGCAGGAGTATGCCCATCTTTTTGCGCCTGAGCAAAGTACCCAAATGACAGCGTGGCTGAGCAAGGAGAACCTTCTCAGCTAATGAGTATGGATCAACCTTAAACCTAAAATTTTTTATTAGAGGAGGAAATTCACAGATGAAACCGACCCGGGAGATTATTGGCTTGAGGATTATTAGTGTGGCCGAGGGCACACAAGTAGGGCAGATTAAGGATTATGTTCTAAATCCGCAGGCTGGAACAGTCGACTTTTTTGTTACAGATCAAACTTCAGACTATTTCGGGGCTAAAGTAATTGCTTTTAGCGATGTTGTGGGTCTGGGTGAATTTGCCCTAACCATTCCTGATCCAAAAGTGATCCAAGATGTTGCTCACAATCTGAATGTCCAAGAACTACTGCGCCAGGATGTACGCGTAATTGCGACTAAAGTTCTGACCAAGAAAGGTCAGCTTATTGGGGAAGTGGAAGAGTTTCTGGTAAATGAAGAAACCGCCAAGATTGAGGAATGTATCTTTGTTGACACCGAGGGTAACCGCCATCAGGTTGACTCCGACCGAATCGTAACCTTCGGCAAGGAACTTTTAATTGTGGAAGGAGAACCTGCTTCTGCAAGCGTGTTACCAGCTGAAGCAGCCCAGGTGCCTGCGCCTGCCCAGGAAGACAACTACTCCTCTGATGACGGGGATAACAGTGGTTTTAACTTGTTCGAACAGCGCCAACTTCAGTATTTCATCGGTAAGAGCGTAGAAAAAGATATTACTCTGGAAAATGGAGAAGTATTGCCTGCAGGCCAGCCTATGACCGAAGATATAATCCGTAAAATCACCGCGCGCACGACTTTGATGGAAATCACGTCCTACTTAAGTAAGAATTAATAATCTGTTGTGAGTTATGAAAAAAGGATATCTGTTAATAGGCCTGCTGGTGCTGCAAGTTCTAGTCACCGTTCTGGTTGGAAGTTCAATTGCTTACGGATTGGAACATGATAAAGCACCCACTGGTTTCCGTGTGTGGGGAAAAGATTTGTCTGGAGTAACTGAAAGCCAGGCTTGGGCTGAGATTGAGGCAGTGATTCCGACCGAAGTCTTATATAATGGCAGTAAGTTTCCCCTTGAGACCAGCCGCTCGCGCCAATCTCTAACGAACTGGCTGCATGAACAGTATGTGCCAGCATCCGGGCTGGCTGCTCCTTTCCGTTTTCTGGCCGGAAGGCTGAGCTTAGAGCCGCCGCAGATTTTGCTCAAGGACGAAATCATGCCACAACTGGAAAGCCTAAAAACCAAGATAAACCGCGAGCCCCGTGCGGCTTCAATCGTTTACCAGGGGAGCAAGCTGGTAAAAAAAGGCGGGCAAACAGGCATTGAGCTGAACCTTGAGGAATCCTGGAGCCACTTGTTGGATAGTAATGGAGGGTCAGCTCCTTTAGCAGTAACAGAAATCCCAGTACATCCTGATAACACTGAAGTAGATAAGATCCAAAATATCCTCGGAGATTATACTACATACTTTAATATTAATGACAAAGGACGCACCAACAATGTGCGTTTAGCTGCTGTAGCCTTGGACGGGCAGCTGATTGCACCTGGCGAAGTGTTTTCCTTCAACGGGACTGTGGGGGAGAGGACAGCAGCCTCCGGGTATCTGCCTGCCTATATATTTTCCGCTAACGAAGTTATCAGAGCAGACGGCGGTGGGGTATGCCAGGATTCCACCACACTTTACCAAGCTGCCAGACAAGCAAACCTGGCTATTGAAGAAAGGCACCCACATAGTTTGCCGGTATATTATGTCCCGAAGGGAAATGACGCTACTGTTGCGTATGGGACATTAGATTTTCGTTTTCGCAATGATACATCAGGTTATTTGCTTCTAAGCGCTCGTACTGGTGCCAACTGGCTGAGAATTAGAATTTTTGGTGCCGCAGACGCAAAGCATTTGGCGCTCGCGCGTCCGGAAGGATACCCAATTCAGCCTAAGGATTGGGTGAATGATCCGAAGTGACAAGAAATACTTCTTGCGTTTCAAAACGAACTTTAGATTATTAATATAGCTCTCTGCCACTCAATAAGGCAGGGAGCTTTTCCATCAGGAACGAGACAAATTGTTAATTCCATATTATGGTATATAAACTATAACTCCTTGAACAGCAACTTGTTTCTGGACATTAGATGAAGCGAACTTTAACGAACTTGTGAAGGAGTGAAAATAATGGATGGACGCCCTCGTCGTCATCGAAGACATTATTGGTATCATTATCCATGGTGGGCTTTCCCTCCGTATCCGTGGCGCAGGCGCCGCTGGTGGTAAGCTCAAAGCATAAGCTGCAATCGGCAACCAAGATGATCCTATTCCGCGCTAACTAGCGCGGTTTTTTATTGCCACAAGGCCGCTAATTGATTTCCGTGCCGCCCCACTTGATTAACTTATGGAGAATCCTATGTCTAGGAGTAAAATCTCGTTAATAAGAATGATGTAAAACTTGCTGGAGGGGTTTAGGTGAAAAAGTGTCTCATCTTGTCCCTGATTCTTAGCCTTTAGGCGGGCCCTTTTCTTGCGAATTGAAGCCCAACTCCTCTCAGAACCGGGCGTGCCCAATTAAGGCATCCGGCTCCACATATGAGCCTCTTTACATAAATACTGGATTGAGATTGATTAGTGATTTCGGCCTTACTAGCGGAAATCTCTTCTGGAGTTGGTTAAACCGTGGCCATGACAGCTTGTAGCTAAACCTTACCCCGGCGGGATCCTCACCCGCTAGAACGTACGACCTGCCAGGACGCACTAGGAATACGCTGTTAGGCGGAGTGCCCGGCATGCATATTTATCTTCAGAAAGAATATTTTGTTTTCAACACATACTATTATATGGTAAACTATGAGTGAGGGAGTGACCTCTCATTAGGACGACGATAATAGTACGAAAGTCTGGTTTAAAGGGGAGGGTTAAAATGGCCGTCAATGCTAGAGAACCCGTAAAACTAACATGTATGGCTGATATGAAGAAACTTGTTCAAAAGGCCATAAAAGAAAATGGATTTACGAAAGAACAGGTTCTTAGAACCCTGGAACTAAATAGGCATGGTAAGAAATAGAGCGAAAGTCGTAGTTGACACCAACATCTTCATATACGGGTGGTTTGAAGATAACCCTTCTTGTGATAAGATACTTGACATGATTGATAACCGAGATATTCAACTATTTTTTTCGCAGGAAATATCTACAAAGCTATTCTCCAGAAAATCCGCGCATGGACGCGCGGCCTAGCGTACGGTTTCGTATAACGTTCCGCGTATTCCCGACGCGTCATTCCGCTTTCATCTATGCAAAGTGTCGGGAATACTCTGTTATGTGGAGTGGCCTTGCTTCAGATCATAGCTTTCTATTCATTTTCTAGAGCAAACTTCTAAGTTCCTTCAAATGGACATAATAGTTATTGAAACAAGGGATGTAAGGATGGTATGATATGGTTAACGATAATAACCATGGGGGGACGGATAAAATGCCTGTACCTCAGAAAACTAATGACACTAACTTTTCAGATTTCATAA
>DAHVVW010000107.1 GCA_027357125.1 Clostridiales bacterium | reverse complement strand
GGGGGTGGAAAACCGGATGGGGTTGATGTACACCTATGGCGTGCTGCCGGGAAGGATCAGTTTGAACCAGATGGTTGCCCTGACTGCCACGGAACCGGCCAAGCTTTTCGGGCTTTTTCCCCGCAAGGGCACCATTGCCCCGGGGAGTGACGCTGACCTGGTCGTGTGGGACCCCAGGATAAATCGGGCAATTTCTGCCCAGGCCCAGGCCCATAATGTCGACTACACTCCCTATGAGGGGTTCCGTCAGGACGGCAAGGCTCTGCATGTGTTTTTAAGGGGGCGGCAGGTCGTGGCGAACGGACACTTGGACACCGAACATCCGGGGGGGATTTATCTTTCCCGTAAGCCATTTCAACGTAGGAAGGTGGGAGAAGATGTTTTCACTAGATGTTAATGGGAAAATCTATACAGCAGCAGAAGATATGAACTTGTTAGAATTTTTACGCGACCACCTGCACATTACCTCCCTCAAAAACGGCTGCGGGGAAGGGGCGTGCGGAGCTTGCACTATTCTGGCGGATGGCAAGAAAATGCGGGCGTGCGTGCTCACTGTCGCTAAAGCTGCCGGCAAAAAGCTGGTGACGGTGGAAGGTTTGTCCGAGCCTGAACAAGAAGCATACACTTGGGCCTTCGCCGAGGCCGGGGCGGTGCAGTGCGGTTTTTGCATTCCGGGGATGGTCATAAGTGCCAAAGGGCTCTTAGATACGAACCCTAATCCTACAAACCAAGATATTAAGGAAGCAATCCACGGCAATATTTGCCGCTGCACCGGGTATGTGAAGATTGAGAAGGCCATTCAGATGGCGGCTCAGGTTCTACGTGGAGAGCTCAAGCCCAAAACGACTGCTTCCGCAGGGATCGGGAGCAGCTTAGCGCGCGTTGATGCGCAGGCCAAAACCCTGGGTACAGGGCAATATGTTGATGACATGCATCTGGATGATATGCTGCACGGTGCGGTTTTACGCTCGCCTTATCCCAGAGCTCTGATTAAAGGGATCAATGTGAGTGCGGCCCAGGCGGCTCCGGGGGTAGAGGCAGTCATGACGGCTGCGGATGTGCCGGGTGAACGCTACTGGGGCCATATTTTCCATGATTGGCCCGCTTTGGTGGCGGTCGGAGAAGAAACCCGCTATATCGGGGATGCCTTAGTGCTCGTCGCTGCTCATACCAAGAAGCAGGCGCGCGCTGCTTTGGCTTTAATTAAAGTAGAGTATGAAGAGCTTGAGCCGGTTACTTCCCCGGCAGCTGCTCTGGCTGAAGGAGCCCCGCACATTCATCCCAAAGGGAATCTTCTGAGTACAACCAAGGTTAAACGAGGGGATGTGGATGAAGTCCTAGCCAAGTCGGCTCATGTCGTTACCAACCGCTTTAGTACGCCGCCGACGGAACACGCCTTCATGGAGCCCGAGAGTGCACTGGCGGTGCCGCAGGCAGACGACGGGATTACCGTGTACGTCGCCGATCAGAGCGTTTATGACGACCAGCACGGGCTGATGTCGATCCTCGGCTTGCCTGCGGACAAAGTGCGCGTGGTCAGCAAGCTTGTCGGCGGCGGCTTTGGTGGGAAAGAAGATTTAAGTGTCCAGCACCATGCTGCGCTGTTGGCGTTGAAGACGAATAAACCGGTTAAACTTACCTTGACCAGGCAGGAAAGCATTCTGGTCCACCCCAAGCGCCATGCGATGGAAATAGAGCTTAGCACGGGTTGTGATGCTAACGGGAAGCTTACCGCCATCAAGGCCAGGCTTGTGGCGGATACGGGCGCTTATGCGTCCTTGGGCTCGGCGGTACTGGAGCGAGCCTGCACGCATGTCGGCGGGCCGTACCATGTACCGAATGCCGATATCCTCGGCCAGTGTGTCTACACCAACAACCCTCCCGCAGGGGCTTTTAGAGGCTTCGGTGTACCCCAGTCTGCCTTCGCCTGTGAACTAAACCTCGACCAATTGGCAGAAAAGGTGGGGATTTCTCCCTGGGAGATACGTTTCCGCAATGCTTTGGAACCGGGTTTGACGATGGCTACCGGCCAGATTGCGGATGAGGGCACGGCGATTAAAGAGACACTCTTGGCTGTGCGCGAAGTGTACGAATCTCATCCTTATGCCGGGATTGCCTGTGCCTTGAAAAACACCGGTATCGGGGTAGGGCTGCCGGATATAGGCCGCGTCAACTTAAAGATCGTGAAGGGCAAAGTATTGGTGTTAACCAGCGCCGCCTGTATCGGCCAGGGCTTGGCCACGGTTCTCACTCAGCTCGTGCATGAAGCGACCGGGCTAGAGCCGGAATTAGTCGAAGTAGCGGCGCCGGACACTTTCCTGACCCCGAATGCGGGCACAACCACGGCTTCCCGCCAAACTCTATTCACGGGAGAAGCGGCGCGCCAAGCGGCGCTCAAGCTGCAGCAGGCGCTGGATCAAGCGACACTTAGCGAACTTGAGGGCCAGGAATTTTACGGGGAGTATTTCGGTAAGACCGACCCTCTGAGTTCCGACAAACTCAATCCGGTTAACCACGTGGCCTTCAGTTATGCCACCCAGGTAGTGATCTTAAACCAAGCCGGCAAGGTCGAAAAGGTCGTGGCTGCCCATGACATCGGGCGCGCCATTAACCCGAAAGCGATTGAAGGGCAGGTCGAGGGCGGGGTTGCCATGGGCCTTGGTTACGCCTTGCGCGAGGATTTCCCCTTGGACAAAGGGGTGCCCAAGGTCAAGTACGGAACTCTGGGGCTCTTCCGCTCCACGGATATGCCGGAGGTGGAAACGATTCTGATCGAGAAAAACCCGTCCTCGCTTGCTTACGGTGCTAAAGGGATCGGAGAAATATCTACGATTCCAGTGGCCCCGGCTGTGGCGGCGGCCTATTACAGATATGATGGTAAAATACGGCGGAGCCTGCCTTTGGAAGGGACGGCTTATCGCAAGTAAAAGAAGGAGATTAAGAAATGTTCGATGGAGTTAATAAGTTAAGAGAATTCGACCCGGAAATTAGCGCCTTCATTGACCAAGAATTGGAGCGGCAGCGCCACAATATTGAACTGATCGCTTCGGAGAACTTTGTCAGCCCGGCTGTGATGGCTGCGCAGGGGACAATCTTGACCAACAAATATGCCGAAGGATACCCGGGCAAACGCTACTATGGCGGGTGTGAATACGTTGACCGGATTGAAGAGTTAGCCCGCACTAGGGCCAAGGCGCTTTTCCAAGCGGAGCATGCTAATGTCCAGCCCCATTCCGGGGCTCAAGCCAACACGGCTGTCTATTTCGCTATGTTGAACCCCGGGGATACGATTTTGGGCATGAATTTAGCGCACGGGGGGCATTTGACGCACGGAAGCCCAGTCAATATTTCCGGAAAATACTTCAACTTCGTTCCTTACGGTGTTAGCCGTGAGACCGGGATGATCGACTATGATGAAGTAGAGCACTTGGCAGTCGCGCACAAGCCGCGCATGATCGTAGCCGGGGCCAGCGCTTATCCGCGGACGCTTGATTTCCCCCGTTTTCGGGAAATTGCGGATAAGGTGGGAGCTTTATTGATGGTGGATATGGCCCACATCGCCGGGCTTGTGGCGACGGGTTTTCATCCCTCTCCGGTGCCCTACGCTGATTTTGTGACGACGACAACCCATAAAACCTTGCGCGGGCCGCGCGGGGGGATGATCCTATGCCGCGGGCAATATGCCGCTGCGATTGATAAAGCGATCTTCCCCGGCATTCAGGGCGGGCCACTGGAGCATGTTATTGCTGCCAAAGCTGTGGCCTTGAAAGAAGCGCTCCAGCCTGGGTTTGTCGCGTACCAGCAGAATGTGATCCAAAACGCCAGGGAGCTTGCCCAAGCCCTTAGCGGTTACGGCTTTGAACTGACTTCCGGGGGTACGGACAACCATTTAATGCTCGTGGATTTGCGCAGTAAAGGGCTTACCGGCAGAGAAGCCGAACACCGGCTGGATGAGATCGGGATCACGGTGAATAAAAATGCTGTGCCCTTTGACACGGAAAGCCCATTTGTAACCAGCGGCATTCGCATCGGCACACCTGCGGTGACCACCCGAGGATTTGATACCGATGGGATGAGGGAAATCGCCGCGATTATCAATCTCGTTCTGACTGAGAGTGCTGACGATAAGGTGTACGCCGAAGCCCGGGTACGCGTGCAGGGGCTGAGCGCCCGCTTCCCGTTATATGCCGGATAGGCTGAGCGCCCGCTGTACGTGCTTAAAATGCTTACTATTCTGGTCGCTAAAGGTGCCCGGCAAGGGTAAATTTAGCTTCAAATGATAGAGAGAGGTGGCCTATCATGCCCAAGGTGTCAACTCCATACAGCACAACAGGCTCACACAGCACAAGGGTAATTCTGTTCCTTGTGCTTCTTTTTAGTCAAGTTCTGGCCTTTAGTCTGGGACGAGCCCTAACAATAGGGTTATGGCTCTCCTTGGTTGTAATCATTGCCTGCTCCTTGCTTATCTTTCGGTTTTTTATTAAACTATATGAAAGACCGGTGCGGGAGTTAAGCACAACCGTGGAGGAACTTGCGCAGGGAGACTTATTTGTCCAGGTGAGAGTTCCCCACGGGCCCGCAGCAGGGATTGCATTACCTTTGCAAAAACTTCAAGGCGCGCTAAAAGGTTTTTTTGGGCCGGTAACTCAGCTGGCACTGAAAGTAAACGAGGCCAGTAACGAAATCTCTAAAGCAGTTGATGAAATAGCGAGCAGTGCCAACCAAGTTTCTGCCAGCTCCTCTGCCATTAGTGAAAGCAATCAGGAACAGGCGGAAATGGCGGAAAGGATGAGCCGACTGGCCCAAACTCTGAATATTCATGCTAACGAAGTAGCTGAACAAACCCAATCCCTAGCTCCGGAAATCGTGCGGGCGGCTGCAACCGTTCAGCAGGGAAAGCTAACGACCTTAAGTTCGATGGAGTATTTGGAGGAAATTGAGGAAGAAGTCCGTAAAACGGTGAGCGCTGCTGAAGCGTTGCTACGGTTATCCCAAGGAATCGGAGGTATGGTCGGTCTGATCGGAGACTTGGCCAAGCAAACAGACCTCTTGGCCCTGAATGCTGCTATTGAAGCGGCACGGGCGCACCAAGAAGGAAACGGGTTTAACGTGGTTGCGGCGCAGGTAAAGAAACTTGCCAACCGTTCAGCCGAGACTGTGACTCAGATCCGCGCCACCATTGCGGAAGTTGAAAGCGGAATAGTCCGTGTACGGGAGACGAGTGCTGAAGCCTTGGGCAAAACAGAATCAGGAGTCAAGGCGATGAAAGAGGCCGCGGGGCTGTTTGAAGTGGTAGCCGATATTACGACAAGAGTTGTCACAGCCTTTGACGGGGTTGTGAACGTCAGCCGGGCAATCACGCACCAGACCCAGGAATTTTCGGTCGAAATCCAGCAGCTGAGCGCAAGTGCCAAAGGAGTCGCCCTTGGGAGTCAGGAGATCAGCATCGGCTTGGAACAACAGAGCCAAAGCATCGACGGGGTTGTAACGCATCTGCAGCATTTGACTAGGCAAGCGGATGACATGCAGCAGTGGGTCGCGACACAGGCCATGGAACGGACGATGTGGAACAGGGTTCGAAAATTAGTGACAGTGGACGGGCAGGGGCTTATCACGCGGGCAAAGCTGACGGAGCTTGCGCAAGAGCTGGAGCTTGACGTGATCTATTTTACAGATACCGAGGGCGTTATAAAGCTATGCACAGAAAAAGAGTTCGAAGGGCTTAATTTACTCAAGTTCAATCAGCGGTATGCCCAGGTGCTGAAGGGGAGCGAGCCTGCGGTCGTGACGCCCATTATCCGGCGAGCGCAAGACGGCTTGCTTTACAAGTTTCTGGTAGTGCCCAGGCCTGGTCAGAAGGGCTTAATTCAAATTAGCTTTTCACTCGAACATATTCTGCGCTTGGCGACAGCCTAAGAAATCAAAAAATGATTGAGGGCAGGTAGAATTATGAACAAGACCTATTCTCTGCTAAATACCTTGTTGCAAGCCAATCAAGCGGGCGCTGTGGGCACGGTCATCAGCGGTCACCCTGAGATTTGCCCTCCAGGCACGAAATTTGTGGCAGATCATGATGAGCAGGATCTCCTACAAGAAATGGACCCCGACCTTTTCCATGGGTTTCGGGAAGAAATTGCCGGGGTCATCAAAGCGCGGACACCCAAGGTGGTGGAGATCATGTGGCAAGAGGCAATGATTCGGGTGTTTATCGACCCTATCGTTCCTCAGGCTCATTTGCTCATTTTGGGCGGGGGGCATATTGCCCTGCCTTTAGTCTCTCTGGGCAAGCTTTTGGGGTATCAAGTGACCGTCATTGATGATCGCCTGTCTTTCGCTAACCCGGGGCGCTTTCCCCAGGCAGATCAGGTGATCTGCGAGGATTTTCAGCGGGCCATCCGGAACCAGGTGATTGACTTAAGTACCTATGTGATTGTGGTGACGCGCGGCCATCGTCACGATCGCACATGCCTGGAAGAGATTTTCGCCAAGACTCCGGCGGCTTATACGGGGATGATTGGGAGCAGGCGCAAGATCACAGCTTTGTTCGAGGAATTGCGGGCAAGCGGTTGGGAGGAAGACATGCTAAACAGGGTCTACACCCCAATTGGTCTTGACATCGGAGCCCAGACCCCGGAGGAAATTGCCGTTAGCATCATGGCTGAAATCATTATGGTCAACCGGCAAGGGTACAGCTTGGGGCTCAAAATGAAAAACGGAGGGAAGAGCGGTGGACAGTAAGGTTATGGAAGCTATTTTGCAGTTAAATCAGGGAGAAGAGGCTGCTTTAGCCACGATCGTTGCCACCAAAGGCTCGACCCCCAGGAAAGCGGGTGCCCAGGTGCTTTTTTACCGGGACGGGCGCACGGCAGGAACAATCGGCGGGGGCTGCGGGGAATCAGAGGTGCGCCAGCATGCGTTTCAGGCGCTCTCTGCCAAAAAGCCTGCCCTTGTGCATGTAAACCTCACTCATGATGTTGCGGAAGAGGACGGCATGGTCTGCGGCGGGATCATGGAGGTTTTCATCGAGCCGCTGCTGGGGGAATACGAGCGATAACAGGCATTAATTGAGCTTTATAGCAAGTTGTCTGAAGCTGAGGCTGAGATTGCTTGGTGTCACTTCAT
>DAHVVW010000106.1 GCA_027357125.1 Clostridiales bacterium | reverse complement strand
GTCGCTTATTACATGGCTGACAGAGTAACTAATTTGGTTTTTGAGCCCGCGATCGGTGCGGCTAGCGCTATGGTTATGGGGACGCACAACTACCGCGTAGAGGTATATTTTAATGAACAGAGCTCAATTAGCCAGTATCAGTGCACCTGCCCGGCTTACAGCACTTACCCTGGAGCGTGCAAGCATATTGTAGCCGTTCTCAAAACCCTTCAGCAACGGCTGGACCCAGCAAAGGTAAAACGCGAGATCAAACAACGCTCCGCTAAAGAGTTGCTAGCCTTTTTTGCCGGCCAGCGCCAGGAATATCCCCAAGAAGAGATAAACCTCGATCTGGAACTGGATATCCTGCACTCACATGCAAGGATTGTGGGGGATTTGCAGCTAAAAGTGGGGCGGCAACGTCTGTATGTGGTTAAGGACATCGGGAAGTTTCTAAAATGTATTCAAGAGGAACAGTCGCTGGAATTCGGCAAACAGTTTACGTTTGAACCCCAGAGACATACCTTCAAAGAGGAAGACCGACCGGTAATTGCCATGCTCGGGGAAATGTTTGAACAGCATGAGGCTCTTGAAGAAATGAGAAGCTTCTATTATGGTGCAAGCCTTTTTAACCAGAAATTCTTGCGCTTAACGGGGCCTTTTCTGAAGAAGTTTTTAGATTCTGTGGGAGACAAAGAATTCTATGTGGGGATACACACCGGTTCGCGCCAGGCAACCAGAATTAACCGGGAAGGATTGCCACTGAAATTTTCTTTGCGCGCTGAAGCTCAGGATTTGGCGTTGGTGCTGGAAACAGATGAACTACCGATCCAGCTTACTGCGGACGGCAGTTATTTTATGTATAGGCAGAGGATCCACCTGGCGTCTCCGGCCCAAAAACAGAGTTTACCCTCTATGCTCAAGGCTTACCAGCAAGGATTAACCAACGATATCGTCTTGCCGGCGGAGAAGAAGGAGTTCTTTGTCTCAGAGGCCCTACCCCTGATTGAAAAAATGGGTAAAGTCGTGATTGAACCGAAGCTCGCTGCCAAATTCAGCCGGGAAAGCCTGATGTCCAAAATTTACTTTGATCGCGCGGCGGATAATGGAATCATGGCGCGTGTGGAGTTTCACTACGGGGAAACCGTGATTAACCCCTTTGTGGCCAGTTCCGGTTCTAATACAGACAACACCCAGGCTGCAGAAGATACTATTCTTATTCGCGCTGTTGAACAAGAGAGGAAGGTTCTAAATATCCTGGAACAGGCAGAATTCAGCGTGACCCAGGGTCAAATTCATCTGGATGATGACGAAAAAATATTTGAATTTATCATGACCTACCTCTCCCGACTGCAGGACTTGGCTGAAATATATTATTCCGATGAGTTTAAGCTCACAATCCGGACTTCAACTTCCTTTTCCGGCCGGGTTCGTTTAGACGAGAACTTGGATCTTTTGGAAGTATCTTTTGAATACAGTGATATTGATCAGGGAGAATTAGGAGATATCTTTAAGTCCCTGCGGCTTAAGAAAAAATACTTCAGGCTGCGGGATGGCTCTTTTCTCAATTTAGAACAGCCTGAGCTGGAGAATTTCGCGAAACTGGTGGACAACCTGGATCTGAAGGCGGACGATCTCAGTAAGAAGGTGTTCAATCTCCCGAAATACCGGGCTTTATATATTGACAATTTTTTGCGCCAAGCTAACCTGCCAGGTATCCAGCGCAACAAAGCCTTTAAACACTTAGTGCAAAGTATTCTCGAACCTCAGGATGCGGAGTATGATGTTCCGCCAGAATTGCAGTCGGTGCTCAGGGATTATCAGAAGACGGGTTTCAAATGGTTAAAAACCTTGGCTGCGTATGGTCTGGGCGGTATCCTTGCAGACGATATGGGACTGGGTAAAACAGTGCAAGTTCTGGCCTTTATCCTGGCGGAGAAGGCTGCGCTATCCGGCCCCGCTCTGGTTATAGCGCCGACCTCGCTTATATATAACTGGCAGGAGGAAGCCAAAAAGTTTGTGCCCGACTTGAAGGTGTTGGTGGTGGAAGGGAATCCTGGCGTGCGCCGGGCTCAGTTGGCAGACTGCAAGGATTGGGATTTGGTGGTGACTTCTTATCCTGTGCTGCGGCGGGATATTGATTATTATGCGAACCTTGAGTTTTCCTACTGTTTCCTGGATGAGGCCCAGCACATTAAGAATCCGCACACGATCAATGCCAAATCTGTGCAGCAACTCAAGGCCAAAGGGTATTTTGCCCTGACCGGAACGCCAATTGAAAACTCCCTTTCCGAACTGTGGTCCATATTTAACTTCACCATGCCGGGGTATCTTTTGTCTCACCAGGAGTTTCACAAAAAGTTTGAAACGCCCATTGTTAAGGGAGAGGATGCTGGACCCCTGGCCGAGCTAAGCCGGCATGTCAATCCCTTTATCTTGCGCCGTTTGAAAAGAGATGTCTTAAAGGAACTTCCGGAAAAAATAGAAACCAGACTAAAAGCCCAGATGACCGAAGAGCAGACCAAGATTTACCTCGCTTTTTTGCAGGAGGCCCGCAAAAACATAGCCAAGGAATTAGCGGTTGCAGGATTTGAAAAGAGCCAGATCAAGATTCTGGCTGCCCTGACCAGGCTCAGGCAAATCTGCTCTCATCCGGGGATGTTCGTAGACGGGTATGAGGGAGAGAGCGGGAAGATGCTCCTTTTTGAGGAAATTCTGACGGATGCCTTGGATGGTGGCCACAGGATTTTGGTCTTTTCCCAGTTTACCTCCATGCTTGACATTATCCAGCAGCATTTACATGCAGAAAAGATCGAGTATTTTTATCTGCGAGGTTCCACCAAGGCCTCCGAACGTGCGGACATGGTGCAAGCCTTCAATGCCGGGACAGGGAAGGTGTTCCTGATCTCTTTAAAAGCAGGGGGCACCGGCTTAAATCTTACCGGTGCCGATATGGTGATTCACTTTGATCCGTGGTGGAACCCCGCTGTTGAAGAACAGGCCACTGACCGCGCCCACCGCATCGGCCAGAAAAAGGCGGTTCAGGTGATTAAGCTGATTACGCAAGGAACGATTGAAGAAAAAGTAAATGCCCTGCAGGAGAAGAAGAAAGAACTAATCGATGCTGTGATTCAGCCGGGTGAAACGATGCTGTCGAAGTTAACGGAAGCAGAATTGAGAGATATCTTTGAGATGAAATAGATGCGACTAGTTTTTCTAACGACATATTCCATCGCTCCCGCCCATATGGTAAAGCGAAAACATAAAATAGGGAGGATGGGCATGAAAACACATAGATGGAAGACAGGAGGGAGAAGAAATCTCCTCTATCTCGGAGTGCTGTTAGCGGCAGTCTTCGTCATAGGGGTAGCGTGGCAGGCGGGCAACAAGGACACGAAAATTTGGAACTGGACGTTAGGGGACAAGGTTGTGGTCATAGACGCCGGGCACGGCGGGGTTGACCCGGGCGCAGTAGGAAAAAGCCAAACTTTGGAGAAGGATATTACTTTGGCCGTAGCTAAGCGGCTCCAGCTTTTAATCGAGCAGGGTGGCGGCAAGGCCATCATGGTGCGCGAGGAAGACCAGGACTTGGGGACTTCTCAGGGCTTGCTCAAACGCAAACGGGAAGATTTGGCCCAGCGCTTGCAGCTGGCGATGGACTCCCAGGCGGATGTCTACCTTAGTATTCATGCCAACAGTTTTCCCAATGAAAAGCTAAATGGAGCTCAGGTTTTCTACTTCGCGGACTCTGCGGAAGGGAAGAATCTGGCCCAGGCCGTGCAGCAAAGTCTTAATTCAGCCATCAACGGCAAAAGGGTTGCTAAAGGAAACAAGGATTTATTTATTTTGAAAAAGGCCAGCAGGACAGCGATTACAGTTGAAGTGGGCTTCCTATCCAACCCCACGGAAGAGGAAATGTTAAAAGATCCAGGGTACCAACAAAAATTAGGGATGGCGGTTTATGAGGGGTTGTGTACTTATTTAAGTAAGGCTCAGGGCGTAAAACAAAGGTGAACATATAGAGTCAGGTTGAAATGTAAGGTTTAGATCAGGTGTATTTACAAAAACGTTATAGTTAGAGCCGCGAAAAAAGCCCCGTATCACCGTTAAAGTGGTACGGGGTTTCTCATTTTTAGTTCAGGCTTAAAGACACTGTTTGAAGCTGTCATCAATATGATCCTGTTAACGTAGATCCATGCTGTTGAGGCGCTTAATCCGCTCCGGGATCGGAGGATGTGTGCTGAACAGAGAAATAAGCCTCTGCCCATGCAAAGGATTCACGATAAAGAGATGGCTGGCAGCAGGGTTCACTTGCATCGGCACCATGGTGGAAGCGCGCTCTAATTTAGCAAGGGCGCTAGCCAAGCCGTAAGGCTGGCCGGCGATTTCCGCTCCGGTGGAATCTGCGAGATACTCGCGTGAGCGTGAGATAGCCATCTGTACGAGCATGGCGGCAAGAGGGCCGAGGATGATTAAGGGTAGCGCTGCCAGGCCTGAGCCTTCGTCGTCATCACTTCCGAGGCCGCCAAACATCAAGGCCCACTGCGCCCAGTTGGCGACGGTGGTAATAACTCCGGCCATGACGGCAGCCGTAGTGCTGATCAAAACATCGCGGTTTCTGATGTGAGCCAGTTCGTGGGCCAGCACTCCTTCCAATTCTTCGCGGCTCAACATCTGAAGCAAGCCCTGAGTTACAGCCACGGCGGCATGAGCCGGATCGCGCCCGGTGGCAAAAGCATTGGGCTGGTTTGAGGGAATCCCATACACTCTGGGCATGGGAAGCCCGGCTTGATAAGCGAGCCTTTCTATTATTTCATAAAGATAAGGATTCTCTTCCCGGCTAAGCGGAACAGCGCGGGTCATGGTTAAAGCGATTTTATCACTGAACCAGTAGCTCCCCCCGTTCATGATCAGGGCAAAGATAAAGGCTATAATCATCCCTTGCTCTCCGCCCAGGCCCCTTCCGATAAGAATTACCAGAATTGTTAAGACACTCATCAGAGTTATAGTTTTCAGTTGATTGCCTAATCCGTTCATACATTCGTCTCCCCTCTAAATCATTTATTTAGATACTAATCATGAGACAAAAGATTTTCACCACCTGAGTGATTCTCCTCCTTTGCAATTTGTAAAGGCTGTTTACTATATAAAAAGACCTTTACCCTGAGAAGGTAAAGGTCTGGCCTACAACGTTCTGCGTTGCCAACAAAGCCGGGGTCTCATCGACCCGTACTGACGACCTTGCTGTGAGAGCTACTCCCCTTTAACATATTGTACTTATTATATTATTAGAAAAGGACAACATCGTCAAGAGGGGAAAACTGCATATTATAAGGAAATGGGTTTAGGGGTAATAAGCAGCATTTTCGAAAAGAATAGGATTTACGCAATCCGAAGATGCTAGGGTTGAATCAAGATCGGGGGAAGCGGAATGAGGCCGGATATTAAGATTATACTCTGGGGCTTGGGGGCGATGGGAAGTGGGATTGCCCGTCTGTTGTTGAAGAAAAAAGGGGTCCGGATTGTAGCTGCTTTTGATCGCGATCCCACTAAGGCAGGGAAAGATCTTGGGGAATTATTGGGCTTAGAAAATTACGGGGCGAAAGTAGGGTTTCCTCCTACAGACGGTGGAAATTGGCCTGAGCAGGCGAAGGTTATGCTCTTGGCGACTTCCTCATTTACGCAAGAGGTTGTGGGGGAGATCAACGCCGGGGTTGGGCAGGGGTTAAATATCATCACCATTGCCGAGGAAATGTCTTATCCGTGGGCACAGGCTCCGGAGCTGGCTTTGGAAATAGACAAACGGGCTAAGGCACAAGGGGTAAGTGTTCTCGGGACCGGAATTAATCCAGGCTTTGTACTGGATACGCTTATCCTGGCCTTAACCGGGCCGTGTCAGGAAGTCAGACGCATTAAGGCCACAAGGGTTAATGATCTTTCCCCGTTTGGCCCCACGGTTATGCATACGCAAGGTGTGGGGACTACGGTCGCAGAATTTGAGCAGGGGCTTGCCAGCGGTGAAATTGTCGGGCATGTGGGATTTCAAGAGTCTATTCATATGATTGCCCGGGCTTTGGGTTGGGAAATTGAGAGGATTGAGGAAAAACGCCGTCCGATCGTCTCGAAAGTTAGGCGGGAAACAGAACATGTAAAGGTTGAGCCCGGACAGGTGGCGGGCTGTCATCATACTGCCAGCGGATATGTGGCGGGGGAAGCCAGGATCGAGCTGGTTCACCCGCAGCAGATTTTGCCCCAGCTTGAAGGGGTAGTTACGGGGGATTACATAGAAATTGAAGGGGTGCCTGAAATTAAGCTGGCAATTAAGCCGGAAATCCCCGGCGGCTTAGGCACGATTGCCATGGCTGTTAATATGATTCCCCAGGTGATCGCGGCGCGGCCGGGGCTGCTTAGTATGGCGGAAGTGGCGGTACCTGCTGCAGTCCTAGGGGATTTAAAAAGGATCAGCGCCTGGAGAACAGGTGAGGGATTAAGGATGAGCGATTAAAATGCATGGGGGATGAATAATTAATGGAAGAAACTTTTGGAGACTTAGCCCGCAAGGGAGACTGGGTTGAGATTTGGAAGGAGATTTTAACGCCCGGGGAGCGTGCGCCCCAGATTCCCCCTGATACGCAAGCAGTGCCTTTAGAAATGCGGGTACGCGGTTTTCTGCTTAATGAGAGCGCCCAGGTGGGTGAGTGGGTTAAGATTAAAACCCGCATTGGCCGCGAAGTGGAAGGACGTCTACTTGCTACCGAGCCGCGTTACGCCCATACATTTGGCAGGCCGCAGCCTGAACTTCTACAAATCAGGGAAAAATTGGTGGAACTGCTGCGGGGCAAATAAACTGGCATGAATTGACGGTGGTGATAACATGAGTTCTCATCTTAGTTACGCAGACGTAATGGCCCGCAAAGGGGAGATCCTGCATAAGTCGAGCGGGATCGATTATTCTTGGTTTGAGAGGGGCAAGATCGCCTTCGCTTATGAAGAGATGATGAAAACCGTAGCCTACTCCTTAGAGGAAACCCGCCGGATTCAAAAAGCGACCGGAGTCGGGGATACTCCTTTGTTGGAACTTCATAACCTCACGGCTTTGGCGCGACGCTGCGCACCGAAAGGGAAAGGAGCCCGGATCTTTGTTAAAGATGAGGCCGCGAACCCTTCCGGAA
>DAHVVW010000105.1 GCA_027357125.1 Clostridiales bacterium | reverse complement strand
TGAGTGTGTTCCAGGTCTGTTAAGTATTTCTCAACTTCTACTGCGGCCAACGCCCCGTCTCCAACTGCCGTAGCTACTTGCCGCAGAGGAGTGGTGCGGATGTCACCGGCAGCATAAACACCGGGTATATTAGTCCTTAGCAGAGAATCGGTCTTAATATAGCCGCGTTCATCCGTGTCGAGCTCCCCATCGAGGAACTGAGCGTTTGGTTCGGTTCCGACATAGACAAAAACTCCGTCTATAGGTAGCTCTTTTTCCTCTCCACTTTTCAGATTTTTAATACGGACGCCTTCAACATGATCAGACCCGCGAATCTCTTCAACAACCGCATCAAGTTCAAAACTGATCTTGGAATTGTCCTGGGCACGTTTGATGGCTATTTGGGCAGCCCGGAATCCTTGGCGACGATGTACGATGATGACTTGATTCGCAAATTTGGTCAAGTATGTACCTTCCTCAAGGGCTGCATCTCCCCCCCCTACGACCACCACTTTCCTGCCGCGGAAAAAGGCTCCGTCACACGTTGCACAGTATGATACGCCCCGTCCATGAAAAATATCTTCACCAGGCACAGCCAAAGGGCGTGGTTTTGATCCTGCCGCAATGATCACTGTTTTTCCCTCTAAAGTCTGGCCGTCAGTTTCAACCTTTTTTATCGCACCCTTAAGATGAAGTTTTTGAACTTGCTCAAAGATAAACTCGGCCCCGAAAGCCACGGCTTGTTGATGAAAAGCGTTCATTAACTCATAGCCGCCGATTCCGTCACTAAAGCCAGGATAATTTTCAATTTTTTCCGTGGAAGCCGCCTGCCCGCCAGGCATTCCCATCTCCACAATAGCAGTCTTAAGCCCTCCCCGTGCCGCGTATATTCCGGCAGTTAGACCGGCGGGCCCTGCGCCAACAATAATTACATCATACATAAAATAAGCACCTCACTTTAGAAATGGGATACCCCTTAAGGGTATTTCAAATATAGTATAGCATATCCGCTCTGTAAATAAAGAAACTTTTCTTCGCGGCTAGAAAAAATATGTGAAGGTATTTTTCCCATTTGGAAAGAATATATAATGCGGAATACTTTGGTAACCTAGCTAAGGAGGAAATTGCTTTGCGCCGTATGTTAAAACCTTTGATCGTAATGATTATACTTATTGCCATCTTGGCAGGGATGAGCGGACTTTATGTAGATTATCTTTGGTATAAAGATTTGGGGTATCTTACCCTTTTTTGGACTCCTCTCTTAAGTAAATGGCTGATTCAGGCGGTAAACGGAACGATTCTTTTTATCTTTATCGCTGGAACCTTATTGTCAGTCCGCCACGCCATTCTCACTTTTATGAATGATCGTCTGCGTCAGCGGCTAAGGCTTGTGCAGGAGATGGATGGATCTGTTTTTAGTTTTAGTCAGCGCCGGGTTACGCTCTGGCTCCTTCTGGCCTCTGCGATTATCAGTTTTGCTATCAGTTTTGTGGCCGGCTTCACCGGGTGGCTTGAAGTGCTCGCTTTCATGAACCCTACTTCTTTTGGGCAAGTTGACCCTGTCTTCGGGCAAGATCTCTCATTTTATTTCTTCCGTTTGCCCTTTATGCAAACTTTATATAATGCCTTTTTCGGGCCGATCTTCCTCCTTACATTCTTTACTGCTGTTTTCTACACGATCACAGGGGTATTGCGTTTTAATTCCCTCAGATTATGGCGTCGTGGGGCTGTGGATATTAACAGCGCGGCCCGCCGCCATTTAGCCTTGTTGGTCGGCTTTCTTTTCGCCTTCAAGGCTTTTGGCTATTTCCTTGATATCTATCAACTATTATATTCGCAGCATGGACATGTTGTTGGTGCCGGTTATACAGACTTGCAGGCCACTCTGCCCGTCCTGAAAGTATTGACAGTCATCAGTATTCTTGGTTTTATTGCTGCTCTAATGGCACTTTTTATGCGTGAGACGCGTTTCCTTACGCTGCCGGTAACGGGACTCTTTCTTTTCAGCACTGTTTTTTACGCTCTTTTCCCAGCTCTGATCCAGTCTCTCATTGTTGTTCCGAATGAACTTGACAAGGAAGCCCCCTATATTACAAACGAAATAAAACTTACGCGCTTTGGGTACGGTCTTGACCGTATCCAGGAACTTGATTATCCTGGCAATACCCCCCTTACTCCTGCAGTGTTAAAGGCTGAACAAGCCACTCTCAACAATATCAGGCTTAATGATACGCGCCCACTCTTACAAACTTACACTCAAAAACAGGGTATTAGACTATATTATAAATTCCACGATATCGATGTTGACCGTTACACTGTTGATGGAGAATACCGCCAAGTGTTGCTTGCTCCCCGCGAAATATCCACCCCGGATTTAGACCCCAAGGCTAAAACTTTTATTAACACCCGTTTCAAATATACTCACGGTTTCGGGATAGCTGCCTCTTTTGCCAATTCTGTCACAACAGAAGGGTTGCCCTCTTTTGCAGTTAAAGATGTCCCCCCGGCTACTGATTTTGCAGAATTTAGATTAACAGAGCCGCGGATTTATTATGGGGAATTAACTAACGATTGGGTCATTATTAACACTAAACTCAAGGAATTTGACTATCCTCAGGGAAGTGCCAATGCAGAAAACACTTACGAAGGGGAGAAAGGCATCTCTTTGAGTGCATTTAATAAGCTGATGCTTTCCCTTCATCACGGTACTGCACGCCTCTATCTGAATAACGAAATAACAAGCCAAAGCCGCATGCTTTTACACCGCAATATTAAGGAACGCATCGAAAAGCTGGCACCTTTCTTAAGATTTGATAATGATCCGTATTTAGTGGTTGATGGCGGACGTTTGTACTGGATCATTGATTCTTATACCTTCTCAGACTCTTTACCCTATGCCAGCACCTACCCGCAAGAGGATTTTAACTATATTCGCAACTCTGTGAAAGTGGTTGTGGATGCTTATAACGGAAATGTGGATTTCTATGCAGTTGATAACCAGGATCCTGTCCTCCAGACTTACCGCAAGATATTTCCCGGTGTCTTCAAGGATTTAAGCCTTATGCCCTCTGGGCTGCAAGCGCACCTACGTTATCCGGAAACCCTGTTTACAATGCAAAGTAAGATGCTCAAAACTTTCCACATGACAAACCCAGCTGTTTTCTATAATAAAGAGGATTCCTGGGACATTGCTAAAGAGTTATATGAAGCCAAACCGCAAGATATTGATCCATATTACACCGTTATGAAGATCCCCGGCAGTTCCAAGGAAGAGTTCGTCCTGATGCTCCCTTTTACTCCAGCCTCAAGCGCGACCAACACCCGCAACAACATGGTTGCCTGGTTGGTTGCGCGTATGGACAAAGGCAATTACGGACAACTATTAGTTTATAAAATGCCTAAAAACATCGAGGTTGATGGCCCCCTGCAGATAGAATCCCGCATTGACCAGGATACGGAGATCTCCAAACAACTTTCACTCTGGAACCAAAAAGGTTCAAGCGTGATCAGAGGTAATCTCCTGGCTCTCCCAGTCGGAGGGAACTTCTTGTATGTGGAGCCGATTTATCTCCAATCAGATAAGGGCGGAAGCATTCCGGAAATGAAGCGGGTCGTAGTCGCCTATCAAGATCGGCTGATAATGGCCGAAAGTCTGAACCTGGCCCTCACTCAGGTTTTTGGGGAGGATGTGCTTCAACCGGCAACTCCCTCGCAAAATGCACCTGCTCCATCTCCATCTCCATCTCTCCCTGCTCCTTCAGTTCCAATGACTCAAGGAAATGTTGACTCTATCATCGAACAAATCGAGCAGGTGCGCACCCTCTTAGACAGCCTCGAATCCCAGGTAAAATCTTTGCAAGCCAATCCCGCTGAGTCAAGTTAATTAAGCTAACTTAATTTGATTAAGATAGTTAGTAAGATTTATTAAGATGATGCTGAGAGCGAGTCACAGGTATAAATAACCTATGATTCGCTCATATTCTATATTATTCCATGTTTGGAAACAACTTGTCCTGTTTTTTCGAGTGGTCAGGCATTATACTTTTACTAAGCTTGCTATTAAATACACAAGAAAGAAAGGAGAACGAATGGTGCGCACAAAAATATCCTTGATTTTAGTATTTGTTTTAGTCTCTCTCTTCGTCTCGGCACCATTGGCCCAAGCATCGACAATTCTCAAATATGGTTCTTCCGGCAGCGAGGTTCAAGCCCTTCAGGCAGATCTTACACAACTGGGCTATGATCCAGGCCCGGCGGACGGAATATTCGGCTCACGGACAAAAGCCGCTGTGCAAGCTTTTCAAACGAAGATGAATCTTAAACCTGATGGAATTGTTGGGTCGTTAACGCGCGGCACTCTGGTACGCGCACAAAAGACCCAAGGCATACTCTCTACTGCTAAAAGCTTATTAGGGGTGCCGTATCAATGGGGTGGAAGTACAACTTCTGGTTTTGACTGTTCTGGTTATACTCAATATGTGTTTGCCGCCCATAGTATCTCTTTGCCCCGAGTGAGCAGAGATCAGTATAAGATAGGTACAAGTGTAGAGTTTTCCCAGCTGCAAGCCGGGGATTTAGTATTTTTCACCTTTACTGCCAGCCGCGAAATCAGTCACGTTGGCATCTATCTCGGCAACAATCAGTTCATAAGTGCCACTACCAGCAAAGGAGTAACTATTTACTCATTTACTCCTTATTGGACTAACGCCTATATTGGAGCCAAACGCGTGTACTAAAGGGCGTATACAGTGCTTTATGCCTGCCACAGAGGGAGCATAGGTACGATTTAGAGGAAAGAGAGTGACTCCCTTATGGGAGTCACTCTCTTTTTGGGTTAGCACAAGTTAATTTCGCGCTGGGCCGCAGCAGAATTCGAGCAGGCTCACTGATCCAGAGGCTTTAATTCAACAACGGTGGAGTTTTCCACAGGGCGAAGTTGAAATAATTCCGCTCCATCGCCGGTAATATAGGTAGTTTCTCCTTGTTCCCCTGCTAACTCAAGATTTTTAACTTTCCCGTCTCTAACTACATACGCTTGAGCCTGATTGTAAATGATAACTTGCCCATTGGCACCAATCACAGTTTTGCTGTTTTTATAAGGGATAGATCCTTCCCAATAGATCTCAATACTTCCGCTGATATTTTTGAGATCGGAGCTGTCTTTGACTGTCAGGATTTTGACTAGATTGTTATTTTTTACTTCCCCAAGATAAACCAGGCCATTCCCTGCTCCCAGTAAATACTGATTGTCTTGTTTCGATAGTGCATAACGCTGCCATCCTTTAACAGCGAGTACCTGTTTCGAAGTTCCCTGCTTGCTGTCGATATATAATGTTCCATACTGGTCTGATACTGCTAAATTAGTAATTGTTTCACCGGCTTTGGTAAGGTTGCTACCATCTTTCATAACATCGATTTCAAGCAATTTCATAGAGTTCCCGCTTTTCACAGTGAGATAAATAAGATTAGTCGAGGTTGAGAAGTCCATGTGTAGGATTTCTCCGCCCGACGGAAAATAGCTGTCTAAGGATTCAACGTCATTTTTGCGGTCTTCCGGCTGTATTCCCTCTTCATCCAGAAACTCCAGGGTATAAAGCTCAGTGATTTGCGGGTTATAAGGCTTGGTCGGCTGAGTTTGGCTGGGTGCGGATGTGGAAGGCTTGGACGGATCCTGGGCAGGTTTTGTGGGTACCGTGGATTCTGCGGGGTCTTCTTTATTAACAACCGGAGTTTTATTGGGAATGGAATCACTTGGCAGCGTGGTAATCTTCGCTGTTCCGGAATTGTTTGATGTGCCAGAACTTGGCTGAATGGCAGAACTTGTCGCCGGTGTAGAATTAATTGCAGGCGTAGTGGATTCTGACGGTACTGAATTGGTTTGAGATGTAGGAGGTTTTGGTGCCGTATTTTTCCGGGCGGAAAAATAAATTAAGGTGTTGCGGTCAGGCAGCCATTTATAGGAGATTACCCCCATATCTTTCGTGCTTCCCTGGGCAGGAGCCTTACTGAACACCAGTTTCTCGTTTTTCAAATTAAAAACCTTAAATATCCCGTTCTCCATATATGCCAGATATTTTTTATCGTAAGAAAGCTGGGGATTTTCCAAGCCAGTCCCTGGTATCTGAGCGGTCAAACTGGCTGTAATGGGAGCATTTGACGGCGGGGCCAGAACCTTAGCGATCTTGCTGTCCAAAAAGGAATATATGGCAAACTGAATCAACAGGGAAATAACTATCCAGGTAATAAAGATGCGTACTTTCTTTTTCACTTTGTCACCCCTTTGTCACATATATTATGGCATAACTACGAAGGCTGTAGGAATATAGCGCTCACCGAAAATATTCCAGAGGCGGTTGACAATTTTGCCGTTGTATACCATTTCGGAAGAAGATCCTCCATCAAGATTAACAGCATTGATCGCGTTATATTTCTGAAAAATATTCATGACATCGCGCAAGGACGCCCCGACACTCCAGGTCGGCTGGCGACCGTCAATGACCACAAAGATAATCGTACCATCCGCAGCTTGTCCAATTGCTGAGCGTGGTGCCCAGCCCCAGCCGCCGTCCCCTTTCACAAGCGGTTTGCCGTCTTCGATCAGGTTAGGTCCGAAACTTACAGCTTCCTTAATATTATTTTTGGCGAGTTCATCGGCACTCATCTCTTTGATAACTAATTTCCCCTGGTCATCAAGAGCTACTAGCTCTACTTTCTGGTTAGCGACATTGTTATGCACAAGTTTGCCATTTTGTACAGTCAGGCCAAAAGGGAAACCGCCGTTTCCCTTGCCATCGGGGTCATAAAATCCTCCGCCGTTTACGCCGGCGATTGCTCCGACATCTTTAGCCATGTCTGTTAGCCTTTGTCCCTGAACCCCCAAATCTTTGGTAACCGCAACTTTTACCCTTTTGGGGTCCCGGACAAGCATGACTTTCCCCTTGAAGCTGGCCCCTTTAATATCTTCAATGGTTATTCCGTCATTCGATATTACTTGCTCCCGTCCAATATTCAACCCTGAAATGACTCCCTGGGAGTCATTGCTATGAATGATAGCATTAATCTTGTCCTGAGAGAGAAAAAAGCGCACAACCTGGGGATGGCGCGAGGTCTCAACCGCCCCTACAGCAACCACTTTTAAGGACTCGAACGGTCCCCAGAAAAGAATAAACGGTCCCAATAAAATAGAAAGTATAACATTCAATACTAAAA
>DAHVVW010000104.1 GCA_027357125.1 Clostridiales bacterium | reverse complement strand
GAAGAATAGGATAAAATATTTTGACCAATAATCAAATATGTAATTCTCTGGTATGTAATATCCCGGGTGGTGAACCCGGTATATTTTTTGCTACACCAGGGAAGGTTAAAACTTTAGAGTTTGTCTATCCTGTGAAATCGAAGTCCGAGGTCCGAAGTCCGTGGTCCGATTGGATGAAAGATGCCGGGCCTAGCATACCGGCATGGCTCCGACTTCCGACTTCTGGCTTCTGACTTCTGATTCCGAGGTGGTTCCGTGCGCTTATTGGCGTTCCTCATCGCTGCGCTCTTGTGGCTTGCTGTTGTGATGGCCCTCAGAGCGGTGGTGGATTTCCGTTACCGGCGAATTAAAGAGCATGATCATATTGAGCTCGAATTAAGCATCTTACATGGGATTTGGAAGTTTCATGTGGAGATTCCCACCGTTCAATTGGAATGGGAGCAAGGGCCGCAACTAGAATTAAAACAGACTGTCAGTTCTGCTATTGCCGGTAAACGTGAGGGTAAGAGCGAGTTGCGCATGCGCTATGTATATAAGCGATTCTTCTACCGTTTCTGGCCGCGCTTTCCCTATTTCTTAACCAAGCTACAGCAAGCGAAGGCCAGTTTTTATCAGGGTATTCACTGCACTGAGTTGGAATGGCGCTTTGCCATAGGGTATAAGGATCCGTCGCAAACCGGGTTGGCTGCAGGCGTTTTTTGGGCCCTCATCGGGTACTCTCTCGCCCGATTTTACCGCCAGATTAAGGTCGAGGTGAAACGACCGCTGCTGGAAGTCGTACCGGATTTTCAGAAACAAGGGTTTTCGTGTGATATTCATTGTATATTCAAGTTGCGAATCGGCCATATTATTTTTGCCGGATTAAATTTGGCACGGACTCTGGTGCGTGAACTAAGGGGGTAGACGGGATGGCGAATCATCCAATTGAAGCTCTTATGAAAACGGCAATGGAAAGCATTCAGCAGATGGTGGATGTGAATACGATTGTCGGTGATGCTGTTGAAACTCCGGATGGCTCAGTTATTATTCCGGTCTCAAGGGTGGCCTGCGGCTTCGCGGCCGGTGGCAGTGAGTTTCCACCGCCTGAGGGCCACAAAGGGAATAATGGGGATTCTCAGGAAAACGAGAAGTCTGGTTTACCCTTTGGGGGGGGCAGCGGGGCAGGAGTTTCGGTACAGCCAGTCGGTTTTTTAGTTGTGGGTAATGGCCAGGTAAGGCTGTTGCCTGTGGAAGGAAATTTAATTGTAGATCGGGTAATTGATGCTGTGCCAGACCTTTTAGACAAAGTGTCCGGCATGTTTAAGAAAAAGGAAGAGCCAAGTGATGACATTATTATGGCTGATGAATAAGGCAGGCTGCTCTGAACTCAGAATGCGTTAGGGAATAAAGATCTTAGATTTCTAATACCACCCGAAGACTGGCTGCAGGGACGATAGCCAGTCTTTTTTGCGGTCTAATCCTATCCCCCCGGTCATAAATTTGAGACAAGGGGGATGGAATATGGTTAATCTAATTTGGCTTATTATGCTCGCTACCGGAATAATCGTAGCGGCTTTTACCGGCCGGATCGAAACAGTTACCACCTCAGCGATGAAAGCCGCTGAGTTGGGAGTTGAAGTGGCTATCGAATTAATCGGGGTTATGAGCTTGTGGCTGGGGCTTATGCGTCTGGCCGAGGAAGCGGGATTTATCCGCCTGCTAGCCCGCGTGTTTGGGCCTGTGATTCGCAAGCTTTTTCCATCACTTAAACCTGAAAGTCCTGCCTTAGGGGCTATTATCATGAATTTGAGCGCCAATATCTTAGGCTTGGGCAATGCGGCCACTCCCTTCGGGCTTAAGGCTATGCAGGAACTGCAAAAGGAAAATCCCAATCCGGAAGTGGCCAGTCCGGCGATGATTACTTTTTTGGCTTTGAATACTTCCTGCATCACTCTGATTCCGGCAACGATTATCGGAGTAAGGCTCAAAGCGAACTCCCTGAACCCGACTGAGATTATCGGGACCACTATTTTTGCGACCGGGTGTGCCATGACCATAGGGATTATTGCCGATTTTATTTTCCGGCACAGGAGGTCGCAATGAATATTATCGCTGAAATTTCGCGTTGGGCAATTCCTCTGCTCCTTCTATTAATCCCGCTGTTGGCTTACCTGCGCAAAGTTCCGGTCTATGAATCCTTTGTGGCGGGGGCTGAGGACGGTTTCAAAACCGGTGTGCGCATACTCCCTTTTTTGATCGGGATGCTGGTGTCAATTCGCGTGTTTATCGATTCCGGAGCCCTTGACCTCTTGGCCCGCTTGTTGGCACCGATATTTAATTATTTTGGGCTTGATCCTAACCTGACGGCGATTATTCCGCTCGCAATTCTTAGGCCTTTAAGTGGTTCCGGGGCCTTGGGGGTAGCCACTCAGCTCATTAATCAGTACGGTCCTGATTCTCTGATTGGGCGTTTGGCTTCGACCTTGCAGGGAAGTACAGATACCACTTTCTTCGTATTGACTGTGTATTTTGGTTCGGTAGGAATCCGCAAATACCGCTACGCGCTTAAAGTCGGGCTGCTGGCAGACTTAGTAGGGCTTATCGCATCAATCTGGATTGTGCACAGGGTTTTTTAACAGTCTCGGAATTGCGTGAAGAAAAGGATGCCTTGAGTGCTGTTTGAGCATACTACTGATGAACCGAAAGGGGGCATTAGAAGTATGCTTTTTGTGGTTCTGCCGGCTTATAACGAAGCAGGGGCTTTACCGCTGTTAGTAGCCAATATTGAAGAAACATGCAAAAACTTGCAGCATCGGATCATAGCAGTAGATGACGGCAGTAGCGATGACACGGGAGAAGTGCTCCACTCTCTTAAGCGGGAATACGTCAACTTTAACTTTGTACAGCATGAAGAGAATAAAGGACTTGGAGAGGCTCTGTTGAGTGGCTTTCAAACAGCTATTAAATCAAGAGATATGTATTCCGACGACCCGAAGTCTTTTCGCTCAAACTTCTTCTACGAAGTGGGAGAAGTGGGTACTCTCCCTGATATTGTGGTAACCATGGATGCTGACAATACCCATCCTGCTGAGTGTATCCCAGCGCTTGTGGCGAAGATAGGGGAGGGGGCAGATTTGGTGATAGCTTCCCGTTATGTAAGCGGAGCTAAACAAACAGGGTTGGCCGCGTTCCGGCGGCTTCTCTCCTGGGGTGCGGGTGCGGTAATGCATGTTTTCTTCCCAATCAGCGGAGTGCGGGACTATTCCTGCGGTTACAGGGCCTATAGGCTCTCAATTCTCGAAAAGGGACTTACTCTTTATGGACAGAATTTGATTGAAAGCCGGAACTTTGCCGGGATGGTAGAGCTTCTCTTAAAAATTACACCTTTTTGCCGCCGGATCGCTGAGATACCTTTTGATCTTCACTATGAGCGTAAACAAGGGCTGAGCAAGATGAAAATCTTTACCACAATCTGGGGATATCTATACTTGATTTACCGCTTGAAACGGAAGAATTGGGGTTCGCTTGAATGGGCAGGAGAATAAACAGTCGGATTTTAGATGCTATTGCTAAAAGAAACGAGCCTGCGTTACAAGAAGGCACAGGGACAGGAATGCATAAGTTGCTTTTAAGCGCGATACTTGTGGTGGCATTGGTTTTCAGGCTGAAAGGAATTGAGAATCCACTTTTGGACGATCAAGCCTGGCGTCAGGCAGATACCGCGAGTATGGCCCTAAACATGCTGGGACGTCTTAGTGATATTCCGTCTGTATTTTTTCCTTATCTCAATTATGATGGTAGGGTACCGCAGCGGGTTGAGCTGGAATTTCCTTTTTTGCCGTATTTATTGGCTGTAACCTGGTCGATCTTGGGCTGGGCTGACATTTGGGGGCGCTTTTGGGCGGTCGGGTTTTCCCTGCTGGCGGTCTGGGGAATCTATGATCTTAGCCGCCAAATCTTCTCCGAACGCGCGGGTTTGATAGCAGCAGGTATTTATGCCGTCTTGCCGCTCTCTGTGTATTATGGACGGGTTGTGATGCCCGAACCGATAACCCAAGCTTTCAGCATCTGGGCTTTGAGCTTAATCCAGCGTAAGCGGGGGCGAGAGCAAGTGCTCGCTTTCTTAGGTCCGGCTCTTTTGATGGCGGCTGCTATTTTAGCTAAACTGCCGCAATTAATGTTATTTCCGGTTGCAATATTACTCGGATTTTGGCCTTTTAACCAAAAGAAGGTGGCTGGTCTTTTCTCCTATACCTTAGTAGCTCTTCTTCCGCCTATGGTATACTATATAGGGGTACATATTGGGGTTGCGGCGGACAGTCAATTCGTATCCGGAATTCTCTCACAGCAAGTTGCCCATAATAGCGTTTTAGACTGGGAAACGCTTTTCCGCCATTTGCGTGGGGGAGTATTAGTCGGGATTCCTTTCCTAGCAGTTGTGGGAGCAGCCCGTGTGTTTTTTTTAGAGCGTTCCCCAGCCCGCATAGCCTTAAGCGTCTGGCTCGGAATCAGTCTTTTATACATAACAGTGGTATGCGTACGCATTTCTCTTGATTATTACTTGCTTCCTGTGGTGCCGTTAATCTCTCTACTCTCAGGTGCAGCTCTGGATATGCTGGATCGTGTTCCGGGAACAATCGCGGGGATAATTGTGATTTCTTTAGTGATCTATTATTCTACTTGGATTATTCAGCCAAAATACATCTGGGATGCCCGTTATTTAACTCAGGCGGTATGGCTTCGGGAAAACACTTTGCCTAACAGTGTCTTGGTACTAAGTGATGGTCCACCGATGACTTTTTATTATGCCCGGCGGGTGGGTTTCAGGCTAATACACTCCGATGACCGGCAGGCATTCCAAGATCTAGGGAAAATACCGGCAAATTTCCTGGTTGTGTTGCCGAAGACTGCCCGGGAAGAGAGTTTTTTGCAGCAAGTAAGGCAATCTTACCCGGAGGTTGGGCCGGGGGTTTTCAGGCTTCAAAATTAATCGGTTAAAGGAGAGACAGCTAGAATTATGAGGGAAGAAAATATGGGAGCGACATCGGGACCTGTTCAAGATACAAAACCTGAGCGCCTGCAGAAAGTGTTGGCCCAGGCCGGTATCTCTTCCCGTCGCCATGCGGAAGAGCTCATCCTGGGTGGGCATGTCACGGTCAACGGGGAGAAAATAGTTATCCTCGGCAGCAAAGTTTACCCTGATGATCAGATTGCCGTTGACGGAAAATTTATCAAGAAAAGCCAGGGTCTATATTATTATATCCTGAACAAACCGGTTGGGGTTATTACAAGTGTGAGCGATCCCCATGGCAGGCAGACGGTTCTGGATTTGATCAAGGAAGCCCCTGTGCGGCTTTTTCCTGTTGGAAGGCTGGATTATGAGACTTCCGGTCTACTTGTGCTCACGAATGACGGCAATTTGGCTTTCAGGCTCACGCACCCGCGCTATGGGGTGAAGAAGAGTTACCATGTATGGTTGCCAGGGCCGGTTGCGGAAAGAACTTTGGTCGAGCTTAGGGACGGAGTTATACTCGAAGACGGCAAAACTGCCCCGGCTGTGGTCAAACGATTAAAGCCCGCCATGAAGGGCGGGCTGGAACTGTTAGAAATGACTATTCATGAAGGGAAAAACCGTCAAATCCGGCGTATGTGCGAAGTAGTAGGCTGCCCTGTGGCCAAGCTTCAGCGCGTGCGCTTTGGGCCTTTGTCCTTAGATCCGGAGCTGAAACAAGGAGCGTACAGAAAGCTTAATGCCCGGGAAGTGCGCCTCCTTAAGAAAGAGGTCGGGCTCGAGTAGGTAATTAGGCGGCCAACGTTATCCTGTATTAGTGGGCCGGATATAGGGGATGGTCAATTTCTTTGCTCCATTTTTCGATGTCACGTCCGCCAAATTTTTGCAGGGCATTACCCACGGAGTTGACCTTTTCGTGCTCAGTCGTGATCAGAACGAAGTAATGCCCGCTGCGCACTTCATGCTCATAATGGCGGGCACGGTCCTCTGACAAGCCATAGCTTAAAAGAGCTTCGACCAGTCCTTCACCATGCGGCCTTTTCATCAGTTCATTGGCCAGGGGTCCGGCGGCGACCACTTCACCGAGATTAGGGACATGCATTGGCGGAGCCTGAACCAGCCAAGCGTTGAAACGGTCAAGATTAATTTCTGGAGGGTAATAGGTTAATTCAGCGGCTAGTTCCTCCTGCAAGCTTCCTTGATGGATATATTCCGTACGCACTAAAACTGAAATTTTACTGTTAGCCAGGGACTCTCCCTGAATTTCTTCCACTGCTTCTTTCGTTTGCGGTGGTCCTTTAAAAATTGCGGTTACCGTTCTCTGCATCTGTGTTCCTCCTTGAGCCTTTTTGCCCGATGGCAAGTAAGTTTTCTTTATTAGTATGCGCAGGAAAACAGCGCTTAACCCATTTCCGGGTTAGCCGTTCTTTTGCTCTTTTCGGCCACAACGTACCCAAAGCAATGCTTCAGGTTTAAACTTGAATTTAAGCAAGTTAATCAAAAAAGCCGGGAATCCTTAGAGAAAGGACCCCGGCTTTATTATGCCGACCGTCGCTCCGTGGGCTTTTCGACAAATTCCTGGAAGTACCAGACCCTTTTTGGGGAAAAAAAAGGAAGACTCTATCCCTTTAAGTTTGCTGTTTCTAGCTTGAAAATCCCAATGCAAGTATAATATAATGATAATGTATTTGATAATATATAAGTTATATTATTTTATTGGTGTTTCCTCTAAGCACCAAGAGAGGAGTAAATAATGGATCAAAACGTTATTATACCGAAGAACGCGGTAGGACAGGCAGCCGAACAAACTTTAGGGAAAAAAGCCCGCCCATATGTTCTACCTGTTTTAATTTTTATTGCAGTATTTATTGTCGGGGTTTGGTATGTGAAATGGAATCCGTACTATCATAAGGCCCTCATTGCGGCAACAAAACATACGCTTGGGGCTTCGATCATATCCGGACAGGCAGCAACTGCGCCTGATCCTTCCTGGTCTGCTGCTTGGAATTACACCATCGCATATTTTAGTTCGGTTTGGAAAGCGGTAATTCTGGGGCTGTTACTAGGATCTTTGGTCCAAGTACTCCTGCCTCAACACTGGATTCAAAAAGTTTTTGGCAGTTCCAGCTTTAAAAGCACTGCTCTGGCGGGTGTAGCGGGAATGCCATCCATGATGTGCACTTGTTGTGCCGCACCGGTAGCAGTCGGACT
>DAHVVW010000103.1 GCA_027357125.1 Clostridiales bacterium | reverse complement strand
GGCAGGGGAGAAAAGTGAGGGCAACAAGAGGATATGTGCTGGCCGCGGTATTTTTGCTTCTGATCTGGCAGGGGGCGTCACTGGGCGTGAACAGCCCGATGCTGCCCACGCCGGGTGAGTCCTTACGCGCTACAGGAAGGCTCATCGGACAGGGACTGACATGTCATCTCTGGATCAGTACCTATAGGGTGGTGCTCTCTACTGCTTTGTCCCTGCTTATCGGACTGCCCCTGGGGTTAATTATGGGATTTGAACCTAAGCTTGACCGCTTTCTCGCCCCTTTGGTTTATTTAACATACCCAATCCCGAAAATCGTGTTTTTACCTTTAATTTTGCTTTTCTTAGGGCTGGGTAATACCTCTAAGATCTTCCTGATTACCCTTATCGTCTCTTTCCAGATTCTCGTAACCACACGGGATGCTGTACGTAAAGTCCCGCCCGAAAGAGTGGATTCCCTGCTTTCTTCGGGTGCAAGCCACTATCAGGTGTACCGCTACCACCTCTTGCCGGCCTGCCTGCCTGATGTTCTAACAGCACTAAGGCTTAGTATGGGAACAGCGATCGCGGTGCTATTCTTCGCGGAATCTTTTGCCACTACCCAAGGCTTGGGCTATTTTATTATGGATGCCTGGAGCCGCTCAGCTCCGGACGAGATGTTTGCCGGAATCTTGGTTATGGGTTTGCTCGGTGTGTTGCTCTTTCTCGTAGTGGATCTAGCGGAAAAAGTACTTGTGCGCTGGCAGCATGTGAAAGGGCGCTAGACCTGGTGTTTGCTCAACTGTGCTGTTAAATGGTCGATAAACTGGCGGGCAGAGCGCCCGGAACGACCGTTATGCCACATCTCCCAGCGCAGGGCCAATTGACGCAGGTCAGCCGGGTTGATGTCCAAGTTACGCTGAAGGGCCAAGCCTTCGACGATCCTTAGGTAATCTTCCTGGGCAGGGGCCGGGAAAGTGACAGTGATCCCGAACCTGTCTGCAAGGGAGAGTTTCTCTTCCATGCTGTCACGTACATTAATCTCATCCCCCTGGCGTTCAGCGAAGTTTTCTTTTACCAGATGACGCCGGTTTGAAGTTGCATAGATTAAGACGTTGTGCGGTTTTGCGGCCAAACCTCCTTCGAGCAGAGTCTTCAGTGCTTTATACTCTGGTTCTGTTTCGTCAAAGGATAAATCATCGATAAAAATGATAAATTTCAAAGGAATGTCAGCTAATAATCTATAAGCTTGAGGAAAAGCGCTAAGATCTGATTTGCCGAGCTCAACTAAGCGCAAGCCGCGGCTGGCATAAGCTTGAAGCAGGGCTTTGACCATGGAGGATTTCCCAGTACCCCTGTTGC
Source organism: Clostridiales bacterium (assembly GCA_027357125.1). Classification (GTDB taxonomy): domain Bacteria; phylum Bacillota; class Desulfitobacteriia; order Desulfitobacteriales; family Desulfitobacteriaceae; genus Paradesulfitobacterium. The sequence goes on along the minus strand of DAHVVW010000103.1, from coordinate 5,876 downwards.
CATATAGGATTATATTGTTGGCAGGCCTTCCCTCCAGGAAACTATCCGTGTTTTCCGTCACGATTCCTTTTTCGCGTTCCAGGCCTATTAATTGTTCGAGTTGGATTGAATCCGGATTAGCCACCCCTTCTAAAGGAGAGGTGTGATCTTGCCGCCAGCGGAAGGCCAGGAAGTTGTTGCATACTCCAAACCCAAGGTGGTGAAAATACTCTGCCAAGGCCGGCAGTGCTTTGTCCCAAGATGAGGCCTGCCTGAACTCGGTGTAAAGATTCTCCCGCATGTGCTTAAGCCATAGCCGAGCTGAGCTCTGAGGTGATGTTGAGGCAGCTCTGTTCGGATTTTTGCTGTCTGCTGCCAAGTCGGAGTCCGTGCGGGCATGGCTTTGTTCCCAATGTGGCCAGTGCTCAGGGGCGAGGGGAGTGGAGCTTAGATATGAAGCGTTCTCTTCGTCCTTGCTTAGCTCGAACCTGGATCGAGCCAACGCTTGCAGCCGGGAAGGGGTAAAGCGGGATATCTCCTGCAACAGGTTAAGATCGCGGGCTGCGAGGTCAGCCAGCACGGGCTCAGTCCCAGCCACGTCTGCCCCGGACTGAGCTGAATAGCGGCTGAATGTGTTGTCAGATTCCAAGACCAGATTAATTATCCCGTCAGACCACGAATTTTCCGCTACCAGCATGAAGAAACGGTGGTAGTGAGTGAGTATTTTAGACCAAGCTGGTTCGGCTGCACTTAATTCTTCAACGAGGTTGGACCAGGATTGGATGAGTTCGCTTTCCCCAACTGAGCGTAAGACAGTTAAGGCTCGAGGCAGAAGATGCGCGTATTTAAGTTCGGCATAAGCCCGTGTTCGGTACAAGTTGGATCAGCTCCTTCTAGTTTGTGTTTGAACTAAAAACCACCCTTCTTAAAATTCTCTGTATTACTCTACTTTCCTGCTGCTTTAGATACACCCTTGTACAATAAACAGTTGAATTACTAGCAAAGTATGCTAAATTTATGGACTGAGAGGCAGGAATGACGCTGTTAGTAACGAATAATATTGATACTAAATATTCTAAAGATATGAAATATTAAGAACGGAGGGCTGATTATGGCGGATGAGGCAAACCGCGGAATAAAACGCAAGGTGCGATCCAGTAATACGCAAGTTTTAGTCATTTTAATTACCGGTGTCCTAGTGGTTCTTGGTTCTTTAGGTTTTGGACGTTTCAGCATGGCCCTCATTTTGCCCACCATGCAAGCGGGTCTAAGTTTAAGCCATTCTGAAATGGGCGTTATGGTTACTGCTGCTTTCCTGGGCTATCTCTCTTTCAGCCTGGGATCTGGAATTGCAGCATCGGCATGGGGACCGCGTAAAGTGATAGCCTTGTCCTTGCTTGTAGAAGGAGCCTCCTTGGTAGCCACGGGTATGGGGGATGGTTTCTGGTCTCCTTTGGCCTGGCTGGCTTTGGCCGGGGTTGGTATGGCTGGGGCAAATGTACCGGTAATGGCTATGGTAAGCGCCTGGGTTCCACCGCAACGGCGGGGCTTAGCATCAGGACTTTTAGTAAGTGGCTCAGGTTTTGGGCTTTTGATAAATGGGTACACAATCCCGCACTGGTTAAATCAGGCTGGGGGCCAAGGATGGCGTACTGCCTGGATTTGGTTGGGAGTAATGGTTTTAGTCATTGGGCTCTGGTCAGCTATCGTTTTGCGCGACCGCCCAGGCTACTCCGGCGGCAAACAGGCAGCGACGGTAGGGAAGGAAAACAAGGAGAGCATTTGGGTCCAGATTTATAGGGTTTGGCGTACAAAACCGGTGCTGCGTAAACTCGGTCTGGTGTACTTTGCGTTTGGCTTTTCCTATGTTATTTTTACGACTTTCTTCGGAGCATATCTAACTGAAACCCGGGGGTGGACAACAATTGCTGCCGGGCGGCTCTGGTCATGGGTCGGTATCTTTAGCCTCGGCAGCGGTTTCTTATGGGGCTGGGTTTCCGACCGTTTAGGGAGGCGCTGGGGACTGTTCCTGGTTTACTTTTTGCATGGATCTTGTTTGGTGGCGTTTGCAGTTCTACCCTGGGACACCGGCATTACGGTGGCAGCCCTGATTTACGGACTAAGTATTTTCAGCATTCCGGCGATTATGAATGCAGCCTGTGGGACGAAGTAGGACCGCAGCTGGCACCCACTGCTTTTGGAGCTGTTACTGTTGCTTTTGGGCTTGGCCAGATGGCCGCCCCAGCCGTAGCCGGGATTATGCTTGACTGGGGCTGGGGGATGGTCGAAAATTTGTGGCTGTCAGCCTTGGTAGCTTTTCTGGGGGCTGTGGGAGCTGCTTTTCTCCATGCTCCGTTCTTTGGGTGGCTGAGGGCGCGCTTGTCACATGTGGGCAGAGGATAAAAGACCATAAATTAAGAGGGATAACCAGTGGATATCCCTCTTGTGAAAAATTAATTACTCATGAAACTAGTTAGATGCGGGTACCCTTCTTCAGGTTTTCTTCGGCGAATTGGATCATGCGTTTGGTCATCTGACCACCGACAGAACCGTTTTCACGGCTTGTGCGGTCACCACCGAGTTGAGCTCCAAGCTCGTTGGCAACTTCATATTTGAATTGATCCAACGCTTGGCTAGCTCCTTGTGATGCGGGGGTGTTAGTGCTTCTTTCTCCTGCCATGATTGGGTCCCTCCTTTAGAATTTTGGATGTATTGGAGACGTTCTTATTATTTGTTATTACGTTTAAGTTACTCAGGTAATTGTTGCTGTTCTATCGGAGATTATCCAAAAATGGCATTATGTATATCCCTCACATTAGTTTGGAATTTAGGGTTATATATGGAAACGATAGTTATAGCGATTTTATAACGGGGCCTAGTTTTGATGGAACTCTATTAGTAAGCCTGCCTGTCTTGTTCCTGGGAATTTTCGCAGAAACGGATTGCTTCTTCAGCGGTGAATCCGTTATGAATAATTTTAAGTAAGCCTGGATAATAGTTGTCAAAGCTTTGGACTCCATTCCAAATTAGGTTAAGTATTTGTTCCTTAGATGGTTCTGCTCCAGATAAATCGAGATAGGTGCGGAACCGAATTTCTCCGTCTTCCATGTCCATCTCGAAGTTGCCATTGGCCAGCTCATAATTAACCCGGTTCATGAATTCACACACTTCAAGGTGCTTAGCTGCGGGAACTCGTAGCTTGATATGGGTATTACACAAAAGAGATTCTTGTTCATCATCCACAATGATGAAGGCATAAAAAGCTGCATTTACCCCACGGATTTCGAGGCGCACGATCTGGTTTTTGGCATCTGTCTCACAGTTCCAGCCATCTTCATTAAGCACGATGCCTAACATTTCGAAGAGAGACATCTCATTCACTCCCTTTTTCTAAAAATGACTTCAGTGTAAGAAGAGTTCCACATGATGGCTGGGAATTCCTGCTAGGCAGAAGCATCCTAAGTGAACTTTTCAATCAGGATTAAATTCTCTTGGGGTGACATAATAAGAAAGATTTATAGTCGAAGGAGGGAATAATACGATGCCCAGTGTTGAATTATTATCCGAAGACAATGTCAGTGCTGAAGTTAAGCCCATTTTTGCCAAACTTAAAGAAAAGTACGGGGAGGTTCCTCCTCCGCTGCGGGCGATGGCTAATCACCCCGAGTATCTTAAACTTGTGTTACAAAAGATGGAAACTGTAATGGGTTCGGACGCTCTTACCAAAGAGACCAAGCTGGCGATAGCCTTTGCAGTATCTCAACTGTAAATAACTGCGAAATGTGTATCAACAACTATGGGAAAGAATTACGCGAAGCCGGTTTCAGTGATCAACAGATCGTAGAAATTTTGGCTGTGATCGATCTCGTCGGGTCGATGAATCATTTTAATAATGGGATGATGATTAAACCCTCAAAATAGCGGACAATGCAAATAATAAAAGCTCTACCATTTCCGGATCAAATTGTCTGCGGCAGCTTATCTGTTTGATAGTTTGGAAAAGTATCAAGCAAATGAGTTTAATTAATGTTGGATTAACTCTGATAGTGGAACTATTTGTACGCCTGCCTTAGCGAATTCGGGGAGTAATTCCTTGATGGCCTGTGCAGTGTTTGGACCCTGGGGACCGACATGTCCGATGCCGATTGCCTTACCGTTCTTCTTAGCCGTAGTGATAAGCAAGCGGAGCTGTTTCTTGATGGAATTAAGATCAGCGGAGTTATCGAGAAAAACATCGCGCACACCCCAGGGGAGCCCGGCTTTCTCAGCCTCTTTAGCCAAGATGGATGATTCACTGGTTTTACTGTCCAAGATAAATAAGTTGTTGTCCTGAGCCATCTTGATAATTTCCCGGGTAATCAGGGTATTTTCGCTCCCTTTAGACCCCATGTGATTGCTTAACCCCACAGCATACGGGACGGTGCCAAAGCTCTGATTCAGTCTACTTCTGAGTTCTTGAGCACTTAAGCCGCTGAGGAGAGCCCCTGGCCCCAGCCAGTCAGTCCGCCCGCCTTTGGCTTCCAGCGGCATGTGCATGATGATTTCGTGACCTTCTTCGTGCAGAAGTTCAGCTTCTTTGCGGGTATAGAGCATGTTAGGCATCACAGCGGCTGTAAATGCTACCTCCGTGTTAAGGATTTCTTGGGTTCCGGGGTTGTTGATGCCCCAGTCGTCAATTACGATTGCTGCCCTGGCGACAGGAGGTGTGGGTGTAAAAGTATGGTCTAAAATTACATGCCCACCTATAGAATCGGCAAATTGACCATCAATCAGGATTCTTACTCCTTGAATCCCTGGAACCTGGGAAGCTGACCATACCAGCGAGTTTACTGCCATGTCTTCCGCTAAGGCTCCACCCGGGAAATTATCGCGAATTTCATGGCTCAGGTTAATGGTGGCGATTCCGTTTTTGATTTCTACAGCCAGGATTTGCGTTTGCGATGGTACTGCCCGAGCGTGGGCTGGGGAGGCTGGGCCTTTAATCAGTTCATTTAGAATCAGGGCTATTTTGGCAGGAGCATGTAAGGCAGGCCATTTGGCGGAAGGAGCCTGACGCTCTTCCGTAGCAAGTTCCTCCCAACCGTTGCCAGGGAAATACAGCCTGAAGGTGTCTGCGGTCGCGGGTGGTGGCCCGGCAAGCTGGGACAAGGCCGGGGCACCCTCATGAACTCCCAGGGGATAATCTTTAAAGTAATTATCAATTCCAAGCGCAATCGACTGTGCTACCGAATCTTTATAAGTATCATTCAGTAAAAGCTTGCGCTCTTTAGAATTGGACAGGAATCCAATTTCGACAATAACGGCCGGCATCTTCGTTTGATTTATTAGATAATAGTCTCCAGGTTTAGCTTTGCGCTTATTTTCCGGTTGAACAGAGCGCAGCTCTTGCTGAATACGTTCTGCCAGAGCCAGACCTGAGGCTGACTTTAAGTGGTAGTAAGTCTCCATCCCATATGAGCTTCTCTGAGGGAAACTATTGGTATGGATGCTGATGAAAAGATCGGCGTTATTGTTGGAAGCCAGTTTAACTCTTTGGTTAAGTTCGATCCTTTTGGCCATGCGTCCGATGACATTTCCCGGAGCATAAAAATCTTGGTCTGAATCGCGCGTAAGTACTACTTTAGAGCCTTTTTGTTCGAGGATAGTGCGCAGGCGCAGAGTCACATCGAGATTAATGTCTTTTTCTTTTAAGCCGCCGTATTGGGCACCGGGGTCCTTTCCTCCATGGCCAGCATCGATCACAATTACCCTGTCTTTAATCCCTGCTCCCCAGACTGCCCGCCATCCGAAAGATCCGGCAATCAGCATGAGCCCGATCAAGACAGCCAGCACTAACAAGTTTCTAGGGACAATGAAAATTATAGGCCGCCTCCACATAGCAAACTCTCCTCTCAACC
>DAHVVW010000102.1 GCA_027357125.1 Clostridiales bacterium | reverse complement strand
CGCCCCAGTACTCCTGCTTGGTGGTTTCCCACCGAAACTGGCGATCGACAAAAGCGTCCCGCGCGCGGGTGATGTTTTCCAGGGTTACGCCCGTGCCCACACTTAAACTGTGCCCTAAGCTATTGATCGTATCCGGGGTGGTGGATTTCATGTTAGCCACTTGCCGGGTATACCCCTGGGTATTGGCATTGGCGATATTGTGGCCTGTTACATCCAAAGCGTACTGCTGTGTCTCCAAGGCCCGACGCGCCAGCTCTAACCCAAAAAAAGTAGAGTGCATTTCTTCTCTCTCCTCTAAACTGTGCAACTTCAGTTAAACGCTTTTATCTAAAATACGGGCGTGTTTAGACCCATCTTTCACTTCTTTTCCAGGACGGGAATACGTGTGCTTGTCCTCCTGTGTCAGCATATTGAGCGTAACATTTACAACCTTTACCGCCTGCTCTAAAAGCTCTGTGTTTATTTCATGAGCTTCCTTAAGCCTGAGAATCACATTATCTAAATCCTTGCGAACCCCTTCCAACTCGGGGTAATGCTCCGCTAATTCCGCTAAGGTCAGGTCTTCCGGAGCCTTGCCCATCTCCCGGCCGATCTGCTCCGCCCATAGGAGGCGTTCTTTTTCCAGACGTCCGCCTTCCAGGAGGAGCTGCTCCTCCTGGGCAGTAACCACTTCCAGCTCCTGCAGGTTGTTTTTTATCAATGCCTGCTGTTTAAGCCCCGCCAGACGGTTGAGTTCACTATATACATTAGTTTGCCGTTTTAAGTTCTCATTTAAGCTCTGGAGCACTTCAGACATGCGACAACCCCCTGGCTAAATTTCCTGGGACAGCAACCTTTCGACCACTTTCTGGGCGTTTACCTGAAACTCCCCGTTAGCGATCTGTTCAGCCAAAGTGCGCACGCGTTCCTCACGTACCCCAGGAATCTCTTTCACTTTTTGCAAAAGAGCCTGATATACTTGTGCCTTCTCCGACACTGCGACCTCGTCAGTCCCTTGGGACAGAGCTTTCCCTTTTACTTGCCCTACCCTGTTTGTCGCTTGAACACTCCCAACCGGGGAAATAGAGGTTCCATCGATTTTCATATGACTCACTCCCGAATCTATCTCTTTTATAAGTAGTCCCTCATGTTCTACATTTTTAGCGAACTAGACCCTTCTGCAATATTTATCGGCAAAAGTGCGATGAAACTTTATAGTTTTCCGTGAAATTAAATTTCTAGCCTTAATGTCGTTTTTTACTGTATAATGGTCACAGGCAAAGAATCTTGTCCATAGGGAGGTGATTCGTGCTCACCCTTGCCCGGCAAAGGTGGAGGCACGACAATTGCATGGATTTATCAACAACCTTAGGGATTATAGCCGGAATAGGGGCTCTACTTGTAGGTTTTATCCTGGAAGGGGGCAATGCCGGCTCACTTTTGCAGTTATCTGCCAGCGTAATAGTGTTTGGCGGCACAATTGGCGCAGTTGTCGCCAGTTTTCCGCTCTCCGAACTTAAGAAGGCCCCTCAGTGGTTCAAAATTGCCTTTGGGAATCAGTCTTTTGGTTCTGCCGAAGCTTATGAAACCCTGATCCGCTTCGCGGAAAAAGCCCGGCGGGAAGGACTTTTGAGCCTGGAGCAGGAACTCGAAGTTGTGACTGACCAGTTTACCCGGCAGGGAATGCAGCTGGTCATCGATGGTACTGATCCGGAAATCACGAGAGAGATTCTCGAATCTTACATAGCAGTCTTACGCAAGCGTCACAAAGTAGGGATACATGTTTTTGAGGCGGCAGGTGGATACTCCCCAACCATGGGTATTATCGGAACCGTGATGGGGCTGGTGCACGTCTTGGGCAACCTCTCCGACCCCAGCGCCCTCTCGGGCTCGATTGCCGCTGCTTTTCTCGCCACCCTTTACGGCGTCGGTACAGCAAACTTAGTCTGGCTGCCAATAGCCACCAAACTGAAAATGAAAGACACTTTTGAAGTGGCGGCCATGGAAATGATCCTGGACGGCATCCTTTCCATCCAGGCCGGAGAAAACCCCTCCATTCTTAAAGAAAAACTCAAAACCCACCTTGGCAACATCCCTGAGCCCCAAGCCAAAGAAGATGAAGCCGGATCCGGAGCCGGAAGGGCCGCCATGGGCGAACTCCAGTGAACGGAGGAGTGAATTAAATGGCGAGAAAGAAGCAGGAAGCCGAACAGGAAAAAGAGAATGGCGAACGCTGGCTCCTCACATATGCTGACCTCATTACCCTCCTCATGATCTTTTTCGTTGTCCTCTACTCCATGAGTAAAATCGATGCCGATAAATTTCGGGCAGTTGCCGATTCACTTAATAAAGCACTGGGCGGCGGCACTCCGTCTAAAGTTGAAATAGCAAACAACCCCATGGGGCCCTCCCTGTTTCAAACGGGAAATCCGCAAACGAACGCTACAACACCTGGGAAAACAGATAAACCAGATAACACCGCCAATTCAGAATATGCCGGTCAAAACCAGAGTGAAGGGAACGGCAACACGGAACAGGAAAACCTCACGATTGAGGGAATTAAAGCAAGGCTCGATCAATTTGCAGCTGACAACGGCTTCGAAGCCAAGCTTGTAAGCTCGATCGAAGAGAGAGGGCTGGTCGTCAGTATCCAGGACACCCTTCTCTTTGACAGCGGCTCTGCCGTAATTACTCCAAGAGCGCGCGAAATCCTGAACAAGATCAGTACGGTACTTGCCAGTGCCCCCAACTACATAAAAGTTGAAGGGCATACGGACAATTTGCCCATCCATACCCCTCAGTTCCCAAGCAACTGGGAATTATCCGTCCTGCGCGCGACCAATGTCGTTCAAATTATGGCAACCGACGGCGGAGTTAATCCAGACCGCCTTTCGGCCACGGGCTACGGAGAGTACCGTCCTGTCGCGACCAACAACTCAGAAGCAGGCCGTGCGCGCAACCGCCGCGTGGACCTGGTGATTTTGCGTTCTAAATACGATTTAACCGAACCTGGTAAAAAACTGATCGCAGAACCAATTAACCCGGTAAATCCACAATAGCTTGTTTCAATAAGTTTGAGTTGAAAAAAGGCAGCTGTCTAAACAGCTGCTATCTGTACAGCCCGATAAAGAATTTCCGCAGCTAGCTTCAGTTGGTCACGATTGAGTAAATTTACACCATCCTCAGGAGTGTGGTTCTTCTCAAGCCAGTTGCGAGCCAGCAATGTTACAGCCGGAATTCCTTTGTGCGCAAAACTTATATGATCACTGTTATGGCCATTGGTGGGACCCAAGGGCGCTGATGCCCCCGCCTGGGCAGCCGCATCAGCGCAAGCTTTAGCCGCACGGTTTAAACCGTCAGCCCAGAGCATGAACTCACCTGTAGGCCCGTTCCCGACAGTATCTACATTAAGCACGGCTACTAAGCGGGCAAGAGGAAAACTCGGACTCTGGACGAAAGCATTCGAACCTAAAAAACCCATTTCTTCAGCGCTCCAGAAAGCGGCAACAACCGTACGTTTGGGTTTCATTTCTGCACGCACCAGTCTGCGCATTACTTCCAGAACACAGCCAACCCCGGATGCATTGTCATTTGCACCCGGGTAGAGCTTGCCTTGGTAAACTCCAAGGTGGTCGTAATGGGCACTTATGATAATTATCTCTTCCGCGTTCTCCCCCGGCAAAGCACCAAGCAGATTGAGAGCAGGGCTTTTTAGTCCCGCCTGAGGGCGCATCACTAAACGCCCGTTAACCACACTGGCCGCAACCTCGGGAATAGTAAAAGCATGGGCAAAACCGGGCTTCCCGTCTTGCTTAAGGCTTCCCATAGGGACTAAGCCGATGCCGGCCATTTCCTGAATCAGGTATCCGGCAGCTTTTCCCTCGCCGACGGTCCCGGCACGCCTACCCCCAAAGTCTGAGCTAGCTAAAACATTCACATCGTCCCAGGCAGTCCGCTCTAAATGCGCTGCTGCCAAGCGCTTAAAATCCATCTGTTCATCCTCTGCAGGCGAACGGACGAATTTAACCGGCGGGCGCGCAACCCAGGATTGGAGCGACCCCTGCCAGCGCCGAGGCAAGCCAGTCCAAGGGAGAGCCGCTGCACCTAGACCACAAAGGAGCTTTATAAAAGCACGGCGTGTCTGCACAATCGTCTGTTCCTTTCATTTTTACTAAAATATCAGGCAAAGGAGACCTGCACCTATGTCCATGCGTATCGAGCGCACAGGGCAAACCACCGCCAACGAACACGCAAATTCAAAATCCTCCCTTGCTGGTGAAGCTGACTTTCGCCAAGCCCTGTCCAAAACTCAGCGAATGCAGGAGCAGGAGCTGGCACAGTTTTTAGCCAAGCTGAGTGATCAGGGCCAGAAACTGAGCAAGTCCCTCTCTTTAAGCGACTTGGCTGATTTCCGGTCTTTGGTCAAGTCTTTTTTACGCTCAACCTTTGGTCAGAGCCGTCAGCTCCAGGAAGAAACTTTCTGGGATTATGGCGGCAGGCCCAAAGTGATGGCCCGCATTAGCCGCATTGACCATGCCCTTGAGGAACTTGGTCGCAAAGTTATAACAGAACAAGACAAACCCTTGGAGATTTTGAAGAAAATTGACGAAATCCGCGGGCTTATTGTCGACTTATTCGTCTAGACCTTGAGACAAGGTAGGATTTTTTAACCCGGGCCCAGAATACAATAAAGTAAATCTTAGTCCAGGCACTACTTAAGTTCAATAACTGGAGCCTGGAAAGGAAATTCTCGCAGAACGAGGTGCAAAATGCTTCTCTTTCCCGATTCAAACAGCTATGAAGGATTTGTTAAAGCCTTTTTGCCGAAAAGCGGTCTCGATCTTAACTTCTATAAGCAAAACCAGATGCAGAGGCGGATCCTGAGCTTTATGAATTCGCACGGGTACAAAACTTATCCCGAGTTTTTGAAGGTTCTCGACCAAGACCGCCAACTGTATGACTCTTTCTTTAAGCATTTAACAATTAATGTCTCGCAATTTTTCCGCGACTTTAACCAATGGAAAACCCTGCGTGAAACGATTATCCCCAAACTTACCCAAGGAAAAACCTCGCTCAAACTTTGGAGCGCAGGCTGTTCGAGTGGTCAAGAGCCCTATTCTCTGGCGATTACGATGCTCGAATACTTTCAGAACGTGCGCTTCACGGTCTTGGCTACCGACATTGATGCCAACGTCCTGCTCCAGGCCAAAGAAGGAATTTACAAGCAGCAGGATTTTGCCAGTACCCCGCCCGAGCTTCTTAAAAAATATTTTACTCCTTCAGAGAAAGGGTATCAAATCAATGATGCCGTTAAACGCACGGTTACTTTTCAGACCCAGAACTTGCTTACAGACCGCTTTGATACAGGGTTTGATTTTGTCGCCTGCCGCAATGTAGTAATTTACTTCACCGAAGATGCCAAGGAATTACTTTATAAAAAGTTTACAGAATCCCTGCGTCCCGGTGGGATCCTCTTCACAGGCAGCACCGAGCATTTATTTGGCATGAATCATTTGGGGCTACAGCCGGTGTCATCTTTTTTCTACCAAAAACAGGGGAAATAGTTTGGGCAAAGTTTCTTCGCAAAAAAAGCATGAGCTTGTCTAACTCTAATTTATTATCGCATACTTTCTTGAATCTTGTACACTCTTGTACACTTTTTGGGGAAAACCTCTGATAGTATTCGATTATTACAGCTTTTGTCGGAGAATTATTCACCGCAAACCTTTCCGGATTTGCTACACTGAAAACAGCTGATGTTAGGTTCTTCACATCTAACAGAGGAAAAAGAAATTGGGAAGGTGGGGTTTACTTGTTCTTTCAGGGCCGTCTGATTATCGGGTACATCCAAGAGCCGGAGTTAAACCGCTTCAAGTTCCAACTTGCAGGAGGGGATGAATTCACGATCGGCAAAGAGGACTTTATCGCTCGTTGGCAAGAGTACCGCAATTATGAAAATGAACGCGCCTCCCAGCAAAGTTTAGAACATTACCGCCCGCTTCCGGTGACTTTAGAAATAAGGCATTCTGTAATGGTTTTACCCGCCAACGTTAATTTGCGGCGCCGACGCCAGACGGCGTAATATAATGACAAATTTAAGGGCTCACCCTGTAGTCAGGGGGAGCCCTTTATATTTTAGACTCTACTTATTTTCAGTTATCCGGTCATTCACGAACACTTAGCGGAGTAGGTTCATACTGACTCACTCATTCTATTATAGTGGTTTATAAATTCCTCCAATTCATAAGTAATCCCTTTGCCCTGGTGTTCCAGCGATACCTGCTGGTCCGTAGGGTTATACCCAATAAATTTCATCCCAAGTTGTTTAGCCATTTTAGCTAACTGGATCCGTGCACCTCTGCCAAAGTCTTTAAGCACCATCGCCACACGCCCCTTTGATTCTTAGGATTTACCCCTAGGGATTGCTTACTGCCAATATTAAGTTTTCTTACTTCTACTCTTCCTGACCCCTTCCGTAACTCTAGGTTTTGCACCCTTGCGTCTTATAAGGAAGACATCCTTGCTTATTTAGCATAAGCCTCTTACTGTCATAATACCGCACTTTCCGCTGGGCCGCAACTTCCCTTTAGGCCTAAAGTCGGCGGAAATTAGTCCTTAGCTCCTGCCAAACAGCCCTAAAATGCTAATTCCCAGTAAAATAAAAGCGCTCCCCATAATTTTCGGCAAAGAAAAAGATTCATGCAAAAACACTGCTGCCAATACAAATGCTAAGACATAGCCTAAAGAAACCATCGGATAAGCCACACTTAGTTCCCAGCGCGAGAGCACAACCAGCCATAAAACAGAACTCACAGCAAAACACGCAAACCCAACAAATATCGCGGGGGTCAAAAGAATGTGGATTAACTGTCCCCAAATGCCGTTAGCCGTTACGTTCTTAAAATTCGTCATCCCAAGCTTTAATAAAAATTGCCCCGTGGCACCGAGAAGGATGGATACAAAAGGAATGCCTAAACTTCTTAATTCAATAGTCATTATAAACTCCTTTTTCTCATGATTCCCTGATCTTAGGTTGGTTTTTGGACCTGACAATCTCGATGATTTCGGACAACGCAAAGAGCTTGAGGATGCTTTGAATATCTTCTAAACTTCCCCACTGGACAACCCTTTTGATTAACCACTTTTATAGGGTCAATCTCATCCATTTTCACATCCCAAAACAGGGCTTTGTTCATCTTGCTTCATCCTTAATTCTTGTCTGCTAATCCTATCGACTAGCTTCTGGCAA
>DAHVVW010000101.1 GCA_027357125.1 Clostridiales bacterium | reverse complement strand
CCAATGTATTGAGTGGTTAAAGTGACAATCCGCGGGGTTTGATCCGGGAACTCCTTGATTAGAGCCTGGCGCTGACCGGGAGGTAACATATCTACAAATTCGAGGTTGCCGGCCCGGAACTCGTTCAGTGCCGTTGATTCATCTTTGAAGATGCGGTATGTAACTTTGTCAACATGGGCCTTGTTGCCGTAGTAATCGTTAAACTTGGCAAGCGTTACATTTTGATCTGATTTCCATTCCACAAACTTAAAAGGGCCGGCGCCGATTAACTGTTCCGGCTTGGTCGAAGGAGTACCAAAATTTTCACCGGCCGCAACGGCTGCCGCAACTTTATAAATAGATGCAGCCGGGTGAGTGAGGGACAGAAGGAAAGGAGCGTGCGGCTTCTTCAGAGTAACTTCCACGGTATAGTCATCAATTTTCTTCAAACCTTTAAGTTCTTTAGCAGACCCGTCCTGCATTTCTTCATACCCCGAGACAGGCTCGAGCGGGAAAGAAACGGTAGCCTTAGTGTCTTTTGCCGCCAGGCGGTTCCAGCTTGCCAAAACATCATCAGCTTTTACTTCCGAACCGTCATGGAACTTGACCCCTTTGCGCAGAGTGAAAGTGTATTTGAGATTGTCAGGAGAAATATCCCATTTCTCGGCTAGTGCGCCTTCTACCTTTGAAGTTTCAAAGTTATAGGCAACAAGCCCGTCATACAACTCTTTGCCGATCTCTATCCCGTTAACTTCTTCCAAGAAAGCAGGGTCTAACGATGAAGGCCCGGAGATCATACCAAAACGGAATTCTCCGCCTTCCCCAGCTGTGCCCTGGGGTGCCTGCTGAGCGCAGCCTGAAAGGATCACGGTCAATGATAACACTATAACCAGAATTGACCACACTAGTCTTTTGCTTTTTCCTAGCATTTAGTAATCCCCTCCTAAATAATTGATTCAATCCGGATCGAAATTCAGCACCAAACCTGATCTCACCCCTTCCCTAAGAGAGCATTATCCACATTTCCGAACAAAATTACGAGAAAATCTCGTTCTGTCGAGGAGACATGCTTCCTAGAGATACTATATCCAAAAATGTTCGGACATATGTCTAATATTGGGTAAAGAGAAAAAGCTAAGATACCTTGTTCCGGTAAGAATAACTACTCAGAGTGGACTTATGCATTGATACAATTCCTGATATAATCGACCATAATCAGGAATTAATTACTTGTCTATCATAAAATATTCCTGAACTTTTGACAAGACCTCGTTGCTAACTATTTCCAGTGTACGGTTGCCATTGAGTTGAAGAACATTCTGGCCCTCCTCGCACAGTTCCTGTACCAGAATGTCATAGTTATTTAACACTTCCCTCAGAATGTTCTCCCGTTCAAACAAATCCACCTTAAACCTCTTCTCAGCAATACGCTTGAGAGTTACTACAGGATCGACACTGATAAAGATGGTTAGATCAGGCACGATGGCTTCAGCATTGATTTGCTTGAGCCATTCAAGGGGGAGGCTCCGGCCCTGATAAGCTAAAGATGAAAGAAGATAACGGTCACAGATCACATGATGCCCTTTCTCTAACGCTGGAATAATGCTGTGAGTGAGGTGGTCTACCCGATCGGCGGCAAACAGAAGAGCCAGAGTATCCGCTCCCAGACCTTGTACCCGTCCGCTTAAGGCCTGACGAATCAGAACTCCGACCGGTCCTTCACTCGGTTCTTTGGTAAGCAGCACTTTCCTGCCGGTTTCCTGTTCGAGCCAGGCATGGAGGCGGCCGGCCTGTGTACTTAAACCTGAACCGTCAACCCCTTCAAGCACAATAAATTTCCCTCTTCTTTGTCTATCGCGAATATTTTCTGCGAGCACAGTGCTATCCACTCCCCATATTCTTTATTTAACCATTTTCGATCATAATTTAAGCCATTTCAGATCATACTGCTTAACCTATTCTAACCTTTTTCCGTATTCCATGCTAGGACAAGACACCGAAAACCAAACGTGCCCAAATGCACATTCATTTCTTAAGCATGGAGAGCTAAAAAGAAACGGCCCCCATCCGTGCTTGGAATGGCGGGCCATGTATGTTTATCAGGAATCGTGAGCAGAAGATTGTACTCAAGCTCCGTTAGCTTACTTTGCTCATTACCCGCAGCTTATCTGCAAGCAAAGCCACAAACTCAGAATTGGTCGGTTTTTGTCGTTCAATATTCATCGAATACCCAAAAATTCGTTTTAATGTTTCCGTATGGCCTCTTTCCCAAGCAAGTTCAATCGCATGCCTGATTCCCCGCTCTACCCGGCTAGGGGCAGTATCATATTTTTTGGCAATTGCGGGGTAGAGTTCTTTGGTAACCGCACCCAGGAGGGAAACATCTTCAACCACCATCAGGATTGCATCACGTATGTATTGATACCCTTTGACATGTGCCGGAATTCCAATCTGATGCATCATGGAAGTTACTTCCGCTCCTAAGTTGACTGTGTTCCCTACCGTAGTAACCGGAGCTGGAGAAGATGTAAAAGTACCTACAGGCATCGCGTTTTCTTGCGTGAGTGCCCTGATTCTCTTACTCAAAATCTCTAAGTCGAATGGTTTAAGGATAAAATAATCCACACCTAGCATCATAGCCTGATGAGTTAATGACTCTTGCCCAAAAGCAGTTAGCATAATTACTTTTGGCCTTGGTGAGGTTGTACGGGATCCGATCCTTTCTAATACTCCTAAGCCGTCTAAGCTGGGCATTACTAAATCAATTATTACTAAATCCGGATCGTGTGTCTGAATTAGTTCCCAAGCCTCAACTCCGTTGTAGGCCAGCCCGATTACTTGCAGATCATCCTGACTTTGCAGGTAATCCTGAAGCATTTGGCATAAACTCCGGTTGTCATCCGCGACAACGATTTTGATTTTCTTTCCCATTCTGCCATCATCCCGCCTTAAGTGTTTTTACCGGACGGCGAAACTTTATTTAAGCTATTTTTTTCTCATTCCGGCCGATGACCATATTATACGTTAGCCCCGATGTCGAAATCGTAAAAAATTAGGTAATGAAAAATAACAGTTCATTCGGAAGTTTACGCCAATCAATAGGCTTCTTGGATAATGCTGGAAAATGTTTAGGGCGCAAATTCCGCTTTTTTTCACAAGCTAGTCTCTTTTAATCCGAAAGAAGGCGAGTTGGGGAGATGAGAATCGGGTCTTAGCAAAACATAGCCTGCAATCGCGATTAAACAATTATTGAAGTAACCCTGCATGATTTTTAACCTTTCCTCTTCGCTTAGTTCGAAATAGGGAGAGCTCTTACCGTTTAGTATGATTAAACTTCCCGACCGCATGACCTGCCGCCATAACTGCTGCCTTCATAATCTTTCCTCGGGAAAACCCACGATAATTTCCCATTTTAATTCCAACCCTGAATTTAAAGCCATGCTTTGGCTATCTCTGTTAATTGTCGCAATTATACCCTCTGCCAGGGTGGGAGGATTGCCCGCAATTAGCAAACAGGCAGGTTCATTGCTGGCGACACACTTATTGAGGTAATTTTCGAGTTGGCGCTGGTCATAATTTTGTTCCATCTTTCTTCCCCACCTGATAAAATCAGTATACTCTGAAAAGTCCCTTAATTAGAGTCATCTATTAAATTCTAAGGAAAATTTCCTAAAAGATTCTCTGTACCACTACGAGATCAAGCCAGCGTTCGAATTTCAACCCCACTTGACGGTAATATCCCACTTGCTGAAAACCGTGTTTAGCCGCCAACGCTAAACTCGATGTATTTTCCGCGCAGATCAACCCGATTAGCGAATGCTGCCCCAAACTTGGCGCGACGGCACACAGTTTACTTAAGACAAGGGATCCCAAACCTTGATGATGGGCAGTGGGAGCAATGTAGACGGAAAACTCCCCGGTAAATCTGTAGGCAGGACGGGGGTGAAAAGGGGAAATACTTCCCCAGCCCCTGATTTTTCCCTGCCATTCAAGTACATACAAGGGATAAGCAGGGTTCTGATGAATATGGAACCATTCCTCAGCCGCCTCAATCGTTCTTTCCTCAATGTCAAAAGTAGCGACTGTATTTAGAACAGCCCAGTTATATATCTCATTGAGTTTAGCAAGGTCGTCAATTTTCGCCAGCCGTATGCTCCTGTCCAGAATATAACAACACATCCTGTCTTAGTGTATATCCGGGCCTGAACGGGAAAAAATACTTAACAGCTAACTAAAAGGAGGTTCTATCATGATTGCTGCAGTTGACAAGAATACATGTATAGGCTGTGGGGCCTGCCCATCAATTTGTCCCGAGGTATTTCAAATGGACGATGACGGCTTAGCAATAGCCTATGTCAACCCTGTCCCCTCAGAAGTTGAAGAATCAGCCAATGAAGCCGCTGAGAGTTGCCCGGTAAGTGCAATTCACGTCAGTGATAATTAGAGTGTAATAGTCCGTCTTATATTAGGTTTAGCGAAAGCGGATGGAGTGCCATCCGCTTTCCCTGTTTCCTGCTTAATCACTGTTATGCTATAACCTTTACTACCTCTGCATGTAGCTTCTCTTTTCCAATCCGGTCCAAGAGGCGGCCAAGCCGCTCCTGGGGTTTTGCCTTTTCCTTATAATAGTGGATCACAGCTTCGACTGCCGGCAATATTTGCTCCCGCTGCAAGTTTTCGATAAGGAGCTCGGCAATTCGGGGCTTGACTCCGCCATTTCCTCCGACATAAAGGTGATACCCTTTGCTTGTGCCCATCAGGCCCAAATCGACGGTCGCAGCATCTGTGCACTTGTTAGGGCAGCCGGCTACCGCGATCTTGAATTTGGAAGGGAGAGACATCCCGTGGTAGTTTTTGTCAAATTGCAGCCCTAGTTCCAGGGTTTCCTGCAAGCCGCGCTTACAGAAAGTACTGCCCGGACAAACTTTAATACTGCGTACACACAACCCGACTGCGTGTCCGGTATCCATGCCCAAGTCCTCCCAGGCCTTGGGGACGTCTGCCGGGTCGAGCCCTACGATCGCTATCCGCTGCGCGCTAGTAACCTTTATTGCCGCAGCTTTATATTTTTCCGCGACATCAGCAATTTTCCGCAGAATTTCCGGACTTGCTACCCCTGCAGGAATATGAGGCGCTATGGCATAAGTCTTTTTATCCATTTGGAGAATCGCACCTGGTGGTTGAGCATTAGCGGCTGCTTCCGGAGACATTTCCCCTTGCTCAACTGAATTAACTTTTGCTAAAAGGTCATTGGCATCAAGTCCGTGCATCTGAGCAGCATTCACCAAAGTCTCATTAACTGAAAAAGGGCAGCCCAAACAGTGTAAGCCCATTTCTTGCATAGCATCTACTGTCTTAGGGTTTGCTGCCATAATATCCTTAAGTTTCATATCAAGTGTGAAACTCATGTCATCACCTATCCGCATCCAAATTCCTTAACTATTGACTTTATTCTAATTATCCTAAGCCGTTGTTAACCGTGAATGAGCATTGGCAAACAATGGGTGCACACGTGTTTCTCTTCTCCCTGAAATATATAAGTAATAACGGGGGTAAGTTCACTGCTGGTTCCGCAATGCTCGCATTCTTGCTCTAAATGTTCCTGCGCCATGATTAATTCCTCCTTTCTCTGACACCAAGTCTATCATATAAAAACGCCCACTTGTGTGACTTTGCGCACATCTCGCCAACAGTTTTTACTTTTTAACGCAAATATATTCCCAAAAAGTCCATCGCGCTGAGGTTGCAAAAGGAGTTAACTTGCCAAAAAATAAGAACAAGAAAGGCCGCACATCAGTTCCCTCTGGGCGCGCCTTTCAGTACTTCATTCCGCTGCCTGTGCCAAAATTGGCACGGTTATATACTTTCCTGAAGTATAAATAAAAGCCGCTTCACAAACTGCAAGCGGCTTAACAAACTCTACCTAAAGTAAAAATAAAAGCATGTTCCTACCAACAGATAGAACAGACCCACATACAAGCGCAACGGCAAGCGGTTAGTCGTTGCTTTATCCCTTCCTGGCAATGGGTCAAGGCTAAGTCCTAAGAAACTCTCCATAATTGTTCCCCCCAACCAAGGAGAGTCCGTCAGTTCTGTGCATCTGGATAATTCGCCAGCTCTCATTCGTTTTCTGCAAAGCGAAGTGGAAGGTTACCGGATTTAGAGAGTTCCAGTAAACACGGGTTACAATTTTCAGAGGATCGTCCGTCGAGACAAACTCCAATCTCTGGACTGACAAGAAAGGATCTGTGGTTAGATGTTCCTGCCAATTCCGGAACTCAGTCAAAGCTTGGTCTGAGTTTTCCGTGAACAAATTCTGGGCCAGGTCGAGCTGCCGCGCATCCATTAGGTTCCAGAAATGCTGTACAGTAGCACGGGCTGAATCATTGTACCCTGGGTCTGCTAAAGTAGTCCAAACGACCTGAGGGCTTTCCCAAGCCATCATCCCTAAAAATGCAATGAGAATTAATCCTATGACCCAAACATAACGGCTGTGGCGCATGATTTCCCTCCTGATTTTCTATCTTCTGACACTTGTCCTTACTTAATTGTAGGAGGGAAACCCAAAATTAATGACACTATCCAAAAACTTTTCTTAAAACATTAAGTATAAACTCTGGTAAGCGAACGTAATAGATCTTCATCTCAAGCACCCCCTTTAAGTCTTTACACAGCTATTTTATGCTGACCCTTTTACGAATGTCCGTTAAGTTAAATGGTAATTGTTAACTGCTTCTTCAAGCTGGGCCACGAGACGGCGCTCTTCCTCAGTACTGGCAGTCAGGTAAAGCCGACTAATGATCGAAGTAATGATGCGCAAGACATCTTCGAGAACTAATTTCTCCTTCATGGCTAATTGGCCGCTCGTCTCAATCATAGCAATTCCGAATTGGTGTCCTACCCCGTCTTGCATCATTTTGGTACAAGTCTTACCGAGCAACCTCATCACTAGGGATGCTTCCTGCACGTCTAACTGGCGGATAGCATCAATGGTCGTAGTCAAGCCCTGAACCATTCGAACTCCAACATTGGCCCAGTTAACTTGTTGGTTATCCATTTCCTTCCCTCCATGCATATGTTTGTGCCTTACTATATGCCACGAGGCACACAGGGGTTACTCTTTTGCCGACCTCAAACCTTGCATAGCGCTTGACATAAAGAAAAAAGTCCCCTTGTAGTGCGTTCGAATTTTCCTGTTTATGAACGCTTTGGGACTTTTTCCAGGGCAATCTATGTAAAATTAGAGTATTT
>DAHVVW010000100.1 GCA_027357125.1 Clostridiales bacterium | reverse complement strand
CGTGATTGCTCCAGGGTCAGTTGTGCGTACAGACGGATGGAAAGGCTATAATAGTGTGACTGATCACGGTTATCAGAGAGAAATAGTCGTACAATCCTCTTCCGGTGATCCCGCCCATGTTTCTATGCCGGGAGTTCATCGAATCGCAAGTTTATTAAAACGATGGATTCTTGGTACTCATCAGGGATCGGTATTACCCTCACATTTACAATCTTACTTAGAGGAATTTACGTTCAGATTTAATCGACGTACTTCCCGAAGCCGGGGCCTTGTTTTTCGAAGACTACTTGAGCAAGCAGTTATTACTGAACCGACGACCATGGTAGATATTATACATGGCTATGATTGGAGCTAAGTTGTTCTGAATAAATATACATTATTACGACCATTTATTAGCTAGGTGGAGCTAAGGGAATACCCCCCTTTTACTAAAATATATTTTCGGTTTCAGCACCGGCTCGCTTTGCTCCGCTCAAAAAAGTCTGGGCAATTACATTGGTGCTGCTACTTGACGCACCAGGACTTCCATTAAAAACAATAAATTTCATACTCAAACTCCTCTATATCAATTGATAAAATAATCCGTGCCTTGTACAGTACCAGATAAGTATTCCATGACCTCTTTTGGGTATCCTAAGTTGCATATCCCATTCGGGATATTGCTTGATAATCTGAACACGATCGCCGGTTGCAAATGCGACAAAGGATATCAAGGAGGTCGGACAGTTCCGAAAGCAGAGAAACATCAGGACAGCCTAAACCACGTTCCCATTTCGAAATGGTTTTATCGCTAATATTCATTTTATCCGCAAGCTGTTTTTGCGTCATTCCTCTTTCCGTACGTAATTTACGAATAATGTTGCCGACGTTTATATTTTGCATTGTCTCTACCTCCCTGTATAAATTGTAATGAATGAATGGGATTTTTCAATAAACGCCCCGTAGAGATATCTGTGTCATAGCGTTAATGAATTTGTTCCCAGGCTAATTAAGGAGACAAGATGTTGGAAACGATTGAAGAGATGATAGAGCAGCTGACCAGGGCCAGGATCAATGAACAGGCTGTGAACATCGAACGGACCTATTTCTACAAGACGGACAAAAAGGTGAACCCGCGGCAGGAAAACCCCTTCAAAGTGTTTCCGGGACGCATCCCAATCCTGGTCTCGGCTCCCCACGCGGTGCGCCATGAACGGGACAGAAAGATTAAGAAGTCGGACGAGTTTACCGGCTCCATCGCTTATCTTCTCAACCAGCTTACGGGGTGCTACTCGCTGGCGGTCTCAAAGCTCTACGGCGGCGACCCCAACGTGGACAGCCCCTGTATCTACAAAGAGCTTCTCGCCTCGCTCTGCCGGGAGCATAAGATCACCCTGGTGCTGAACCTGCACGGGGCCGCCAGGGAACACGATTTTGATATCGATATCGGCAGCAGGGAGGGGAGATCGCTGCTGGGCCAAAACAAGGTGCTAACCTTGCTGACGGAGCAACTCACCTCCGCCGGGCTGAAGAACATTTCCCAGAATTATTTCCCGGCCAAAGGGATAAACACTATTACCAACTTCACCAGCAGGGAATTGGGCATACCGGCCCTGCAGTTGGAGATAAACCGCAAATACCGGGTGCCCGCTCAAAACCCGCAGGATTTTACCAGGCTCTTGGCCGGTCTGGCCCGTTTTGTAACTCTGGTAGGCGGTGAGCAACCAGGGAGGAAACGATAAACTTTCGGGGTGTTGAATCTGGGAGAAATAATAGAGGCTAGGCCGATTTATTACGGCTCAACCTCTTTTGACTTCTTGATGCATTCGGATGAGATTTTTCCAGGAGACGGTCTCAGACAAAATAAGCTGTAAGACAACAAAGTATTTCCTTAAGTTGGAAACAAATGTTCGGTAAAATAGAAGGTGGAGGAGAGCTGAATCGGTCCCGAAAGGAGGCGATTTGGTGGGAAACTTCTCTTGGCTTATCGCATGGATCCAAAAAGCTGTAGAAGAATATGGACCCATCCTGGTAGCATTAAATGCTGCCTTGTCCCTTTGCACAAAGATCTTCGGCCTGTTCACAGGAAGGAAATCTGGTCTGGGGCGAGACCGAGAGTGACTCCAACGGAGTCGTAGTTTCCTGAAGACAGCTCTTCTCCACCATATATTATGGCCGGAATTATGTTTAGAGAATGCAACACGAAGGCCTTTTCTTCTGCAGATACAAGTAAACCACTGACTAATCGGTCGGTGGTTTAGATATTTTCCGGAGTATTAGAGCCAAAGGAAACGACAGGATTTTTCCTTTATATGGAAACACGTGTTCGATATAATTTGGGTGGAGGGGAGCTGAATCAGATCCAAAAAAGGAGTGGTTCGGTGGTAAACCTTGCTTGGATTCTCGCATGGGTCAAACAGTTCGCAACAGAATACGGACCCATCCTGGTAGCGTTAAACGCAGCCTTGTCCCTTTACAGCAAAATTCGCTCCTTAGTCGCAGAAAGGAAATCCAGCAAGGGGCGAGACTAAGAACCGATCCAGTTTCTGGCTCGGACGGTCCCAGCTTAAAGAGCCTCCCCTCCACCTATAGTATACCCGGCTGCGTACAGAGATAATGAGCGGCCGGGTTTTTTTTGTTTCGAGGCAGCCGTGGGTGCAGCCGGTCTTTTATCTTGATAATTTTGGAATTACTCCTCATAGGGCACGAGGTTTGGCTTGATTTTCCTCACTCCGCCCCGGGGATTTTCTACATCACCTTTGAACCGGGGAATCAGATGAACATGCAGGTGCATTACGGTCTGACCGGCAGCCTGTCCAACGTTGATGCCCACATTGAAGCCGTCAGCTTTGAGCTCGGTTTCGAGCATAGTCTTTGTGCTGTGAAGCAGGCCGTAGATGGCGGTAATCTCTTCACTGGTGGCGTCAAAGAAGTCTGCAAAGTGTCTGCGAGGAATGATAAGAACATGGCCCTTATTTACCGGAAACTTGTCGTATATGGCAACCGCCAAGGAGTTCTCCGCAATTAATTTAGCCGCAGGAATGTCACAAAAAATGCAGCTCATGGCGTTTCCTCTTTTCTATCCAGTTGTACCTCCATTCAGTTTAAGACAGCGGGGCTGATAATGGTAGGGGGTAAAGCTGGATACGTCCCGCCTAGGAAGAATTCTATTGATATTTGTTGATTAGCGCTTGTTTTTGGCGGAAAAGGAGGAAACCACAAGTTTTTTGGCGAAAGTAATTTTAATTAGAGAAATTGGCCAGTACTGCAAGGTTTTGGCGGCGGAAATATTGCCGGTCACCGGCTGAACCAATTACAAAGACGCGTTGGTGCAGAGTATCGTTTTAAACTGATACCGGTACTTGAGGGGTTGAAATCAGTTGACGGCTACGATCAAGCAGAGTGGAAGTCTTGCCAGTGTTGCGGAAGACCTGTTTGTAGAACTGTTCTGTGACACCTTTGGCCCGGATAAGTCCCAATATCTTTTTCTCCAGTACCCGTTCACCGACATCTATGGCAACAGGCGCTGGATTGACTTTGCCCTGGAGAGCGAAAGCTTAAAGATCGCCATTGAAATCGATGGGGAAACCTACCACAACCCTACAAAGGTGTCAGCCAACAAATATTATGATGACCTCACCAAGCAAAATAGCCTCATCTATCAAAACTGGAAGGTTTACCGCTGGGTATATAACCAATTGAAGCACCAACCGGAGAAAGTTAAGGATGAACTGCGGACGTTTGTCGGGGAAATGCCGGCCTTTAGGATGCTGGATGATTTTCTCCCCAAGCAAAAGGGCAAGACCATTGAGCTGAGAGAGCATCAACAAGCCGCCCTGTCCAGTTTGCAAAATATGCGTGATCAGGGGGAGAGCATTGCCCTCCTTTACCACGCCACAGGAGCCGGAAAAACTGTTACCGCAGTCAGTGACGCCAAAAGACTTGGTAAAAGGACCTTGTTTCTGGCCCACACCAAAGAACTGGTCACCCAAACCCAAAAGACCTTTAATGACATCTGGGATAATGCTGATACAGGCCTTTATGTCGCTGAGCAGAAAGATAAAAATGCCTATGTGGTCTGCGGCAGCATTCAGAGTGTTGCTAAAAATCTTGACGAGTTCAAACCGGATGATTTCAGTTATGTAATCATAGATGAGTGCCACCACGGTACGGCAGATTCGTACCGGAAAATCTTAAGTTACTTCAAACCTGAATTCACCCTGGGACTCACCGCGACCCCTGACCGAACTGACGGAGAGAACATTCTGGAAGATTTCAAAAATGTGGCCCACAAACTTGACCTGAAGGCAGCCGTTGAGATGGGTGAGCTCGTACCAATCAGGTGTATCAGGGTTAAGACCAATGTGGATCTTTCGACGGTAAGAATCAACGGCATTAAATATTACTCTCAGGACCTGGAAAGCAAGCTCTTTGTGCCTGAGCGAAATAAGATCCTGGTAGAAACCTACCTGAACTATGTTAAGGACAAGAAAACGGTGGTTTTCTGTGCTTCAGTCCGGCACGCCAATGAAATTGCAGGGCTGTTAAAACAGAACGGAGTTAAGTCCGAGGCGGTGTCCGGCTCAATGAAGTCGGCGGAGCGGTCGCGCATACTTGAGCAGTATGAAAATGGGGACATCAACGTTTTGTGTGCCTGCGATCTGTTAAATGAAGGCTGGGACAGTCCTAAAACCGAAGTCTTGTTTATGGCCAGGCCCACGCTTTCTAAGACTCTCTATCTTCAACAGTTGGGAAGGGGAATGCGCAAGTCAGAGGGTAAGGAATACTTGATGGTGTTTGACTTCATTGATAACGCCAACATGTTTAACCAACCGTACTCGCTGCACAGGATGTTTAACCTCAAAGAATACAGGGCAGGCGAATACGTTGTAGCTTCCCAGAAACAGTTTGAGTTAAACAGGGATCTCATTACCAAAGGTGAAAAACCTTCTGTACTCCTGGACTTTCCGGTAGACGTGGCAGACTACGAGCTGATTGACCTGTTCAACTGGCAGGACGAAGTAAAGGGAATGATATCCCAGCTTGAATTCGTTAGGATGGTTGACGTTCAGACGGAAACCATTGAAAGGTACATCCGGGAAGGAAAAATTGCCGCCGACCTGGAGGTCCCGTACGGTGATAAGAGGAGCTTAAAGTATTTCAAGGAAGCAGCCGTGCAGAAATATGCCAAGCAGTATGGCTGGGATATCATTACTCCAGCCAATATGAAGGATAAGTTTATGGCCATGGTGAAGGCCATGGATATGAGCTTTTCCTACAAGCCGGTACTGCTGAAGGCTATGATTAAGCACATGGACGAAAACGGCAGGGTGCTGGTCAAGGATATTGTGACTTACTTTATAGAGTTCTATGAAGCCAGGAGAGTAAAGGGACTGGTTGTTGAGAAGAAACAGAGCCTTTTCTGCAAGGATGGGTATTCGGAAAGAGATGTGGAAAAAAACATTTTCAGCAATCCGTTTAAGCGTTTTGAGGATATGCGCTTTATGAATCGATGCAGGGATATTGAGAATGTTGAATTTAACAGGCACATCTTTAAGAGGTTTTCGAAGCAAGAACTAGATTGGATCATCGCGCATTGTGACGAGAAATTAAAGGAGTATTACGGGAAAAGGGTGCCTAATGCTTAGTCAAGCAAGGGCTATGCCCACAGTCTCTTAAGACTTGGCCCCCGCAGATACTCCGGTTACAGAGAGGTTGAACATGCCACGCATCGTCTTTGGGCTATATGAACAGATCATTAACGGAATTATTAACGAAAACCTTGGACAAGTAGACCAAAAGCTGGTGATAACAGACACTCAGCCGTTGGATTCGGCTGAGTCTTCTAAAATTCTGGCTGAATACCTGACCCGAATTCTTCGAGAAATCTTTGACTACATTGATGATGGGAATACGGTCGTCCAGGACCGGGTCAGTCTTTGCAACAGCATTTTGCAGCATATTATCGAGAGAATTCAAGCAGGGAGCTTCAACTTCAAAAAGGACGAAGCGACATTGAAACGGGTCAAGGGCTTCCTAATCAGGCAGGATGCTGAGATGTTATTATCCTTGGTTGACAGAAAAGCTATCAGACATCCAGCGCTTCTGTCAGATAAGATTGTCCGACCGGACACGCCTATTTCGGAGAACTCCCTCTTTACCGGTGCGGTTCATGAACCAAGCATGGTTTCGGAGCTTAAAAAGGAAATTTTGAGCAGTCACCGGATTGACTTCCTGGTGTCTTTTATCAAGTGGAGCGGCCTAAGGCTGATCGTGAGCGATCTGGCTGAGTTCACATCCAGTGGCGGCAAATTAAGGGTGATCACCACTTCATACCTTGGGGCCACCGATTTCAAAGCGATTCAAGAGCTCAGTAAACTCGGCAATACTGAAATCCGAATTTCCTACGATACGGAAAGAACCCGCCTGCATGCCAAGACCTATGTTTTCTGGCGTGATACCGGTTTTAGTACCGTATACATTGGGTCGTCAAACATATCAGAGTCTGCCATGACCAGCGGTTTGGAATGGAACATAAAATTGTCCCAATACGACTCCGGTGATATTCTGGAGAAAATCCGCGCGACTTTCGAGGGGTATTGGAATAATCCTGAGTTTACACCCTTTGTCCCCTCACTAGATTCAGAGCGGTTACGCAAAGCCTTAAAGTCAGAAAGAAAGACCAGTCAGGATGAAGACAGCAGCTTGGCCTTTAACTTTGACATAAAACCTTACTATTACCAACAGGAAATCCTGGACAAGTTAAAGGCGGAAAGGGAAGTGCACAGCTCTTTCAAGAACTTGGTGGTTGCTGCAACAGGCACCGGCAAAACCGTAATTGCTGCCTTTGATTACCGGGAATTTTGCAAGTCAAATCCTAACAAGCATAACAGACTGCTCTTTGTCGCCCATCGTAAGGAAATATTAGGCCAGAGTCTCGCCTGTTTTCGCGGCATACTCAAAGACTTGAATTTTGGCTCCATGCTGGTTGGCGGGATAAGGCCCGACAGTTTTGACCATCTTTTTGTATCTATCCAATCCTTCAATTCCAAAGAACTGATTGAACTAACGGCACCCGACTTTTATGACTACATTGTGATTGACGAATTCCACCATGCAGCTGCTCCATCCTATCAGGAACTCATAGAATATTATCAACCCAAGGTGCTTTTAGGGCTGACCGCGACTCCGGAAAGAGCGGATGGACGAAGCATCTTTTCCTATTTTGACGGCAGGATTGCCGCGGAAATCAGGCTGTATGAAGCCATAGAAAGA